>RFVQ01000044.1 GCA_009922495.1 Chitinophagia bacterium | reverse complement strand
TAGAATATCGCGGGTAGGGTTTTTGCCATCCGGAATCTTGGTGATGAACTGATTCGGATACTGCATGTCAATGAAGTTGACGGCTACAAAAAGATCCAGATCACCATCCTTGTCATAATCAAAAAAGGTAGAGATGGAATTATGATTGTCATCGGTGATACCATATTCTGTCCCGCTTTCTTTAAAATGCGGTACACCTTCTTTGTCATTGCCTTCATTGATGAATAGAAGATCACGGAGTTTGCTGCTGTCATGGATCATGGTATTGCAGACATAGATGTCCAGTTTACCATCGGTATTGATATCCACAAAGGTTACACCGGAAGACCATTGTCCTTTTTTCTTTTGGGCATTGGCTTTTGAAGTTACTTCCTCAAATGTTAACCCACCCTTGTTCAGATAGAGTTTGTTGTCTACCTGATTGCCACAAAAATAGATATCCTGCAATCCGTCACCATTGAGATCCCCTACTGCAACACCTGCACCATTGTAGGTGAATTCATTGTCCAGAATATTGATGCTGTCGTTGATGACGATATTGTTGGCAAAATCAATTCCGGAGGAGGATGGTTCAATCTTTTTGAATAGTGTGCCCTCTTGTTGACATGATGCAGAAAAAAGTATAGTCGCAAAAAGAAAATGCTTCAGTTTCATAAGCTTCCTTGTATATTAAACCCAATGCAAAATTAAATGAAAAAGGCTGCACTCATGGTGCAGCCCTTTCATAGATTATGTATCTGAAGAAATTAATAGCCAGGATTTTGCTTCAGGGTAGGAGTACCGTCTTTAGCACTTTGTGTGATGGCCTTTGCAGGGATAGGGAAGATCTCATTCTTACCTGCAGTGAAGGTAGCACCGTTCAGATATGAACGCTTGGCCCTCTCCCTTGTATAGTAGGCATTCTTTTCAGTAGCAGCAACACCCCATCTTACAAGATCAAAGAAGCGATTTCCTTCCATACCCAACTCGATACGACGCTCAAAGCGAACTGCCTTGCGGGCAACTGCCTGATCGGTCCATGTTGCAGTGTAAAGACCAATCCTATAGTTTGCAGCAGGAGCTGCACCATCCATTACGAAACCAGCTGGGTTAGCAGCACGCTGACGAACCTGGTTTACAAGAGTCCTTGCTCTTTCAAGGTTACCCAATTCAACTTCGGCTTCAGCCAACTGGAGCAATACGTCAGAATAACGGATCAGCTTCAAGTTATTGGCATTGTATCCGGAAGTCCAACCAGAAGATGTAGTCAAACTACCTTCCTGAGACTTCTACCTTCCTGAGACTTGTAGTGTGTATTCTTGATGGGAGCATAAGGTCCGCCATAAGCTTGATCACGGATCCAAACAGAACCAGGATGCTTACCCCAGTCAAGATATGGAATACCACGACGACCAACTGTCCAGTCGATACGAGGATCCAATGGACCTGTGTGAGGCGTGAAAGGATCAGCAGACTTGATACCATCATCATTTTTCACATTGGTAGCACTGTAGGTGTCCAACAAAGGAAGACCATTGGCATCAACCTGGAATGCATTCACCAAATCCTGTGAAGGTTGGTGGAAACCGCAACAACCTGCAGGACCGCCGTTGTATGGGAAGTTCAGGATATCACCGTTGTTTCCGTTATCAGTAGTACCATCATTGATGGACTGCTGTACTTCAAGAACACCTTCTTTAGAGTTCCTGGTAGCGGCATTGAAGTTGTCATGATATTTTGCATTCAGGGCATAACGGCCTGAACCAACGATCGCATCAAACTGTGTCTTTGCATCAGCATACTTCTTTTCCCAGAGGTAGGTATTACCCAAAACTGCTTGTGCAGCTCCTTTGGTGATACGACCTATTTCAGGTTGTGTTACAGGAAGCGCAGCGATGGCAGCGATCAAGTCAGCCTGAATCTTGGGAAGGATGTTGGTAGCATTGCCCACACGAACATCATCCAGTGTTTCATCAATGTAAGGGATATTGCGGAAGATCCTGTAGAGATCAAAATGGAACCATGCTCTCAGGAACTTGGCTTCAGCAAGACGAGTAGCTTTTTCGGAAGCGGAGATGTCTTTCAGGGCAGTGAAAGCCTTGATGGCTCCATTAACCCTGGAGATACCATCATAGTAGTTTCTCCATTTTCCATCCAGATATGGGTTGTTCGCATCCACATTACCCCTTTCGATTGGAGTGATGTCTGGCTGGTCACCTGCCTCTGATCCTTTGTAGGCATCACCACCGGCGATGCTACCAAAAGTCCAGTTAGAAGCAGCTCCACCCCAGGGAGAACCATTGTCCCATCCGGAGAAACCGTCAAGGTTGGAGTAAGCTGCGATCAAGAGCGCATTGGCTCCCTTCGCAGAGGTTGCAAGGAGATCATTGTTCACACTACCATAGGGCTGTGTCTCAAGAAAGTCCTTACCGCAACTGTAGATAACAATGGCCAGTACACCAACCACCGCTAATTTTTGCATGATATTCTTTCTCATTTTCATTCGTTTATTTTTTCTATTTAGCTCTTAGAAGTCTGCGTGTAAATTATTTGATAATTTTTTTCAGCTGATTTCTTGTTTAAGCTTTTCAGATGATTAGAATTCGAGGTTTACACCAACAATGATGGACCTGGCCAATGGATAACGACCGTTGTCGAGACCAATGGAAAGATCACGCTGGCTGTTATAGCCTTCGGTGATGTTGGTGATGGTTACATCGGGATCAAGACCAGAGTACTTGGTAAAGGTGAGAAGGTTCTGACCTTGTACATAGAAACGAGCCTTGCTCAAGCCAAGCTTTTTCAAGTTAGCGGCATTGAGTGAATAACCAACCTGAAGATTCCTCAAGCGAGTGAAAGAACCGTCTTCAACATAGTAGCTGTTACGCTGAGAGCTGTAGTTGTCGCCACCATCAAGCACTGGAAGTGTTTTTCCTGCTTCATAGAGGAAGTCTTTGCTACGGCTACGCTGGAAGGCATTGAAGTGGGTGAAGTATTTCACAAAGTTGAAAAGCTTCTGTCCATAGTTTCCACTGAGGTAAGCAGTGAAATCCCAGTTCTTGTAGTTGGCAGTCAGGTTCAGACCGAGGATGAGCTTGGGAAGCGGACTTCCAAGGAAAGTCTCATCGTTGTTGTCGATCTTACCATCACCATTCAGGTCCTTGTAACGGAAGCGACCCACTTTGGCATCACCTCTGTCGGCGAAGAGTACCTTGGCGATGTCTGCATCAGACTTCCAAAGACCTTCTTGGATATAACCATACAATTGAGAGATAGGAAGACCTGCTTTGGTATAGGTAACATCACCAATCCTTGTTCCACCGGAACGGATGAAGGTATTGCTGTTGGCTTCCAGTTTAACAACCTCGTTCTTAACGGTAGAACCGGTAAAGCTTGCATTGAAGCTGAAGTCACGGTTTACACGCTTTGTATAACCAACGGAGAAGTCAAGACCGGTATTGGTCATCTCACCGATGTTCTGGGCCTGACGACCTACAGCACCCAACTCAAGAGGAAGCTCTACATTGTAGATCATGTCTCTTGTCTGGCGCTTGTACCACTCCAACATTACGTTCCAACCACCGGCCAATGACGCGTCAAAACCGATATTGGTAACGGCTGAAGTTTCCCACTTAAGTTTGGGGTTACCAGTTGACACCTGCTCAAAACCAACTGTGTTGGAAGAAGCAGAACCATTGATAGAATAGTTGGCAGTACCCAAAGAGGTAGCGAAGTTAGAGAAACCAGGATAGTCACCACCCACCTCGTTGTTACCAAGGATACCATAGGAAGCCCTCAGTTTCAAGTCGTTGATGAACTTAACATTGTCCATGAATTTCTCCTTAGAGATCCTCCAACCGGCAGAAGCAGATGGGAAGATACCATACTTGTTCTCGATGAACCTGGAAGATCCATCACGACGAACCGTACCAGAGAAAAGATACTTATCGCTGAGTGAATACGCGGCTTGCACGAATTGTGATACCACATTGTGTTCACCCCTGTAGCTGCTCATGTAGAAAGTAGCAGGATTAACGTTCTGCAACAACCTGTAGTTGAAGTTGTCAAATGCCAACTGTGAACCACCGGCATTGAATCCTTCATAATAGGTTTGCTTGGCCTCATAACCAGCCAAAGCAGTTACCCTGTGATCACCAAAGTTCTTCTTGAAAGAAAGGGTAGAGAAAGCAACCCAGTTTCTGTTCAGGAAGTAGGTGTTCTGGAGAGAGTTGGGGTTGGTGTTACCTTCAGTAGCGTCATAACGACGGGTACCGTAGTACTGACCAGGTCCGCTGTTATAATCCAAACCATAAGATGATTTCCAGGTCAGGAAATCAGTCAGGTCGATCTCAGCGAATGCGCTACCGGTTACACGGAAGCTGTGTCCTTGTGAATTGTCGCGGTTCCTGGAAAGGTCGGCAACAGGGTTGGATACGTTTGAGTTGAAGTTAGCAGGAGAAGCAAAGTTGCCCTTGATGTCATAAACAGGTACCAACTGCGGCATACCATAAGTACCAATCAATGGAGAACCTTCGTTAGGGTTTCCGAAAGAAGCCCTTGTTGTTTGGTAAGCAATGTTCAGGTTTTCACCAACACGAATGTTTTTACCAATATTATAAGTTGAGTTCACACGGACTTGATAACGCTTGTAGCTATTGCCCAACATGATACCATTGTGGTCGTAAACGTTACCGGAGAAGAAGTACTGACCTTTGTCAGAACCCCCTGATGCAGAGATCTGGTAACTCTTTTGAACCGCTGGTTGGAATACTTCCTTGAACCAGTTGGTACCGGCTTTGTTGGTCTGCAAGATCAAATAATCACCTACACCACCACCGGTTGGGTCGAGGTTGAGGTTGTATTTGGCAGGATCAACAGCAGGATTGCCTGCGAGGAAACCACCCAAACCACGAACAGCATAATCAGGAAGAACCCATTTGCCACCCTGGTTGATGTAAATATTGGAAGTGAAAGGGATACCCTGTCCTGCAGCCAGTTTCTGCTGTACTTCGAGGAACTCTGTTGGACTCAATGTTTCTGGAATCTTAGAAGGAGATTGTGAACCATAGAATACATCTACATTCAACTTAGAAGTACCACTCTTTCCTTTCTTGGTAGTGATCACGATTACACCGTTGGCGGCACGTGATCCATAGATAGAGGCAGAAGCCGCATCCTTCAAAACCTGAATAGACTCAATGTCATTGGGGTTGAGGAAGTTGATGTTGGATTCGTTTTGAACAGGAACACCATCAATTACGTAGAGAGGCTCGTTGTTGTTGATGGTACCGATACCACGGATACGCACAAATGCAGCAGCACCAGGATCGCCGGAGGTTGACATTTGAACACCTGGAACCTTGCCCTGAAGCTGGTCGGCGATGTTGGAAGCAGCAAACTTGGTCATCTCTTTGGTGTCAACCACCGCAACAGAACCTGTGATACTTCTTTTTTCTTGTGTACCGTAACCGGTTACAACAACCGTTTGAAGAGCAGCAGAAGAAGCCTGCAGCACAACATTGACTACGGATCCGGCTCCAACTTTCACATCCTGGGTCTCGTATCCCACAAAGGATACTTCCAGGGTGCCGTTGTTGGGGACAGTAATGGCATAAGATCCATCAGCACCGGTTGTGGTGGCTGTAGATGAACCCTTCACCTTGACAGTAGCTCCTGAGAGACCACCGCCTGTGTCGCCGCCGGATACTTTACCGGTGACTTTTTTCTGAGCAAAAGACGCAGACACCAACAGCCCCATAAAGAGCGTCAGCAATCCAGTCCTTACCGCAATAGCAAGTCTACTTTTCATGCAATTGTTGTTTTTAATGATAGATTGGGTTTGTTAAAAATATGTGTATAAGTGCTTTTTGAATCGTTGAATGGCATCTAATAAGGTATAAGCGGCAGCTAAAATACTATATTGAATGTCAAAATTTAACATTTAGGTCAAAAAAAATTTACATTGAATTGTGTAAATATTACACATTCAAAGTGTTTTTTCCTACTTGCCCATAGACAATTTCGCAATCGTTTTCGCTGCATGGTTGACTAAAAAACTCCTAAAGGGGATCCTCTCAACAATTAATTAAGAGGGAGCTTACAAAAAATTGAGTAAATATGCATTTACAAAATGAACATGCCAGTGAAAAAGACCATGCTAGCCCTCAGCCTCCTTTTGGTTTCCATCTGTACCTGGTCTCAGGTCAAAACCCTTCCTGATTTCAACTTTGTCCGAATGGACAATGACGCTCCCTACACCCAAAAGAATATCCTGCCAGGGAAAAAAACCTTTTTTATCTTCTTTGATACGGAATGCCCCCATTGCATGCAGGCCATCAGCGAATACAACGACAACGAAAAGGCCATGAACAACATCAACATGGTCATGATCACCCGAGATCCCAAAAAAGATGTTGTTCCATTTCTGAAAAATTTCGGTCCCAAACTGATCGTAAAACAGAATGTAACCGTCCTCTCTGATAAAAACAACCAGTTCATCGCCCGTTTTCTCCCCAGGAAATTTCCTTCCATGTTCCTTTTCAACAAAAAGAACCAGCTCATGCTGTACAGCGATGAAGAAAAAGACATCCCCAGATTTCTCCAACTGATCAAAGCACAATAAAACAATACAACATGATGACAAGAAGAGACCTCCTCAAACAAATGGCATGGGTGACCGCCGGATCCTTCATGATCAACGATACCCTGGCAATGGACGTGAAAAACAAGAAAGTGGGCGTTCAGCTATATACCCTGCGCAATGCCATCGGCAAAGACCCCAAGGGTACCCTGAAAAAAGTAGCCGACCTTGGCTACGGTGAAGTGGAAAGCTTCGGATACAACGGCAAATTCTTTGGCATGACTCCTGCTGAATACAAAACGGTTTTGGGCGACCTGGGACTTACCGCACCTTCAGGTCACTACATGTATGGAAATTTCGGCAACAAGAAAATACCCGGTACTGTTCTGTATGGCTGGGAGAAAGCCGTTGAAGATGCAGCCGCCATCGGACAGCAATACATGGTCATTGCCTATCTGATGCCCGAAGAAAGAGGAGACATCGATAACTATAAAAGAACCGCAGCCAGCATCTCCAAAGCTGCGGAGGTTTGTAAAAAAGCGGGTATCCAGCTTTGCTACCACAACCACGACTTTGAGTTCGAGGCACAAAATGGCGTTCTTCCGTTTGACATCCTGACCAAAGAAACACCAGCCGATCTGGTGAAGATCGAATTGGATCTTTATTGGGCAACAAAAGCGGGACAAGACCCTGTTTCCCTCTTCAAACAACACAAGGGTCGCGTAGCCTTGTGGCATGTGAAAGACATGGACAATTCACCCAAGAAAAATTTCACCGAAGTGGGCAATGGTGTGATCGACTTCGCCACTATCTTCAAAAATGCCAAGACTTCCGGCATGAAACATTTCTTTGTGGAACAGGACGAATGTCCGGGTTCACCCTTCGACAGCATCGCCAAAAGCATCGGCCACATCAAATCGAACCTCCTCAAACAACTCTAGCAGCAAAGAATGAAAACATTCAATTACATCTTTGGCGCAATCTTTATCCTCTTCGCCCTCTTACAGATCAATGATCCGGACCCCTATCTGTGGATCCCCATCTATGGATATGCTTCCCTGATCTGTTTTCTGAATGCAAGAAACAAATACGACGGTTTTGCCAACTATGCCCTGATCCTTTTTTGTATACTCTATGGTGTAAAGCTGCTCCTGTCAAAGGATGGGGTGGTTTCATGGTACAACCAACACGATGCAGAAAACCTGGTGCAAAGCATGAAGGCTACCAAACCCTGGATCGAAAATACCAGAGAGTTTGGAGGACTGCTCATCATCCTGCTATCGGTCATACCCAATATCATATCCCAACAAAAAAGCCGGAGCAAATAACTCCGGCTTTTCATTTCAATGGATCCTGCTATTGTGCAGCCAGCAATTTGATACCGGTCACTGCCACAAATTGAGACTCCGCTTTATCGACTCTTTCCATTTTCATCACCAGGTTGAAAGGCTGGTCAGGAATGTTCTGAACGGGAACCTTCACACTGGTTGATTTGGGATCCACGTCACGACCGATCTTCACTTCTCCCAACTTCGTTCCCTTCACATCATTGACATACCAGCTGATGATATAACCATGATCCGGAACAGCCTGCATGGCATAACCGAGTTCAAAGGCTGCTACATTCTTCAGGTTCACATTGTCAAAATTCATGGTTCCGGATGCGCCTTCAATAACGGCCAGTTTTCGTCCGCCAAATTCTGCCACCGTCATGGTCTTGGTGGAACTGGCTGCCTCTACTGAAAGCATGGGGCTTTTCAGTGTCAACACTCCATAACCACTTTGTGGTCTCAGACCGGCGCCACCTTTGTCGGTATAGGTTGCTGTGATCACCATCGTATTGCCCTTGCCCATGTCTTTTGCGGTAGGCGTGATGGTTCCCTTGGCAGGCAAGGAGGGTTCTTCTTTTTTGTTGAGACCCAGGATCCAGTCAACAATCATATCTGCATCCGTTGGTTTGAGATCAGGATGGGCCGACATGGCCACTTCACCCCAAACACCGCTACCTCCCTTGATGATCTTGTTGGTCAGATAGGCCTTGGCCTTGGGGTCTTTCTCATATTTAGCCGCTACCTGTGTATAGGCAGGGCCAATTGATTTTTCCGCTTCCTTGTGACAGGCTTTGCAATCCAGCGTGGCCGCGAGATTCTTTCCTTCCATCGCGGCAGTGATGATTTGATGACCCATCACCTGGGCTTTATCGGGACTGCTCAAATAATCAACCTTGACGAAGATTGACTTGGTGTCGATGCCGCCTTTCTCCGTGGATCCATCTTCTTTATCGTTGATCAACACGGAATAAGGAACCGGTATACCGGGGAAATAAAAATTGTTGCTGCTCTCGTTCTTCACCGTCACAACGGGCTCTTCATTGCCTGCATAGACTTTCAGCACTTCACTTTTGGTTACAGCACCTTTGCTGTCCTTCGCCTCTACATATATATTGTATTCTCCGGACTTGGTGAAAGTAAAGCTCGTGGAGTTGACGTTGCCGCTAGACTTAAGCGTTGTTCCGAAATGCCAGGTATAAGTGATGGCATCTTTGTCGGGATCCACGGTTCCTTCTGCACTGGCCTTGATGGTGAAGGGCAATGCCCCAGTCTTCTTGCTGATGCTGATCTTGGTCTTGGGTGCACGGTTGCCACCATTGTACTCTATCCTGGAAAGAGCAGCATCTTTGTTTTTGGAAAACCAGCCTGTTCCATATTCGAGTACGTACAATCTTCCATCAGGACCCATCTCCATGTCGATCGGATTGGCAAATTTGGTGGTCGACATGAAAGGCTCCATCTTTTCATAATTGCCGTCTTTGTCCATGCTCACCATCTTGATCCATCCCCTCATCCACTCATAGAACATCAGCTTGCCATCATAATAGGATGGGAAGCGGGTTGCGGCAGGATACATATCAGAATAATAAACAGGACCCGCCATGGCATTGCGGCCACCGGTTCCTACATCGGGAAACTCATTCGACTTGGCATAAGGATACCAAATGAAGGCGGGGCTCACCGGAGGCAACTCCACCAATCCGGTATTGTTCTTGGAAAGGTTCAGGGGCTTTTTGGGATCATAATAATCACCCGACTTTCCGGTTTCATAATCAAAATTGCGATTGGGATAGTTGTTACCGATGAACAAAGGCCATCCGAAATAGCCCGCTTTTTTTGCCTGGTTCAATTCATCATATCCCCTGGAACCCCTTTCAGGATTGTCTTCCTGGGCATCGGGACCCACATCGCCCCAATAGAGATAGCCAGTTTTTTTATCTACTGAAATGCGATATGAGTTACGGGTACCCATGGTATAGATCTCAGGCCTTGTCTTGGCTGTTCCAACGGGGAAAAGATTTCCTTGGGGGATGGTATAGGTTCCATCTGTGTTGACGTTGATGCGCAATACCTTGCCACGCAAGTCGTTGGTATTGGAGGAGCTTCTTCTGGCATCGTATTGTTCAAAGCCTTCGCGATTGTCCATCGGACCGTATCCATCCAGCTTATACTTAGAATTGGCTTGGTTGAAAGGCGTGGCATTGTCGCCAGTCGAAAGGAACAACTCCCTCCCTTTTCCGAATGTCAACGAACCACCGGTATGACAACAGATCTTTCTGGTGGAAGCCACATCCAAAATTTTCACTTCGCTTTTCAGGTCCAGCTTGCCATCCTTGAACACGAACCTAGACAACCGGTTGGCTGCTGTGTCATTGGTGGCATAAAACATGTAGATGAAATTGTTCTTCGCAAAATCAGGATCGGCAGTGATGCCCAACAATCCTTCCTCTGCATTTACGCCCGGAACACCTGACCTTGAATAGAGATCGAACTTGGCAACCTGTGTTATTTTTTTGGTGGCATTGCTGTAGTGCATCACTTCACCCTTCCGCTGGGTAACGAGTATATCCAGGTTGGGAAGAATGGCCATTTCTGTTGGCTCATCAAAAACACCTCCTGCCAATACATTTTTGGTGAAACGATCCTCTTCAGGAACGTTCTGTGTTTTGGCCTTGCTGTAATCAGGCTTGGCACCATTGCCGATGGCATATTTTATACCACCCAAGATATGTTTCAGATAAAGAGGATCCGCAAAGGATTCATTGGTATGTCCGAGTTCGGTATAGAAAGCACGACCCCCATCAAACTCATGGTACCAGGCCATGGGATGGTTGTCTCCATTCTCACCCCCTTGATAGGATTTCTCATCGATGCTGATAAGCACTTTCACATGATCGGGTACCTTTTTGAAATTGTACCATTCATCAAAACGCTCCCAGGTATCGGGCAGGTGGGAGGTGCTGACATGTGACTTGTCATGAACCACCAGCTTTGCATTTTGCTGTTTGGGATGGCTCTTGAAATAGGCGCCGGAAAGCTTGCCATACCAGGGCCAGAAATATTCACAGTCAGTCGCCGCATGGATACCCATGTATCCACCACCGGATTGGATATACCTTTCAAAAGCGGCCTGCTGCACATGATCCAGCACATCGCCGGTGGCGCTGAGGAATACCACCGCATTGTATTGTTTGAGATTGGCATCATTAAAGGCAGTGGCGTTCTCCGTGGTATCCACTGCAAATCCATTTTCTTGGCCCAGTTTCATGATGGCCAGTTTGCCCACAGGAATGGAACCATGGCGGAATCCTGCTGTCTTGGAAAATACCAACACCTTTGTTTGTGCCGATACACTGATGCTTACCATGCTGATCAATGCTATGGCAAATGTTTTGATCGTTGTAATTCTTTTCATGAATGGATTGCGGTTTTCTACTTGTTAAAATAAAGAACGCCGCATGACTGCGGCGTTCCAAAAATCATATGGATCAGAGTTGCTTGATCTTTACGTCCCTGAACCAAACCTTGTTGCCATGGTCCTGAAGGGAAATTTTTCCTTTGGCAAATTTTCCAAAACCGGGTGAGTTCTTGAATTTGCTTCCGGCTACCATTTTGTTCCAGTTGTCATCACCCACGGTGGTGGTCACCACATTTTCTCCATTGAGAAAAAGCTTGAGTTCACCCTTGTTGTACATGATCTCTGCCTTGTTCCATTCCCCAACAGCCTTCACGGTTTCCTTGCTGGAGGAGATCAGGTCATAGAGATCGCCAGCCCTGTGTTTGATGATCTTGGCATCGGCATGTCTGTCGTTGTCCAGCACCTGCATTTCCATGCCGGTGAGATAAGATTTTTTATAGGATGAATCTTCCTTCACGCCAAAGATGATGCCGCTGTTGCCACCTTCAGAGATCTTCCATTCCACACTGAAATGATAGTTTTCATATTCCAGGTCGGTGGTCAGGTCTCCTCCGGTTTTCACGCCGGGTTTGTTGATGGGATTGAAAACAATCACTCCATCTTCCACCTGCCAGGATTCACCGGTGGCTTCACCGCGGTAGATATGCCAACCTTTGAGGGTCTTGCCATCAAAGAGTTGGGTCCAACCTTTCTTGGCTTGCTTCTTGGCTTTGGGAGTGGGGGTGGTAAAGGATGTTGCAAAGAACATCAGGAAAAGGCAGGCAATCGTTGTAAGGGTTTTCATCGTATGTTATTTTTTTAGTGACAGGATGTACTCCACCATCGCAGATGCATCCTCCACGCTTACGTTTGGATGGGCTGACATGGGAATTTCACCCCAGTTGCCTTGTCCGCCGTTGATGATCTTTTCTGCGAGCATCTTCACATTGGAAGAACTGTTCTCATATTTCTTGGCTACATCTGCATATGCAGGACCGATCAGCTTCGCATCGTCCTTGTGACAGGTTCTGCAGTCAGATGCTTCAATAAGCGCCTTGCCATCTTTCTTGGCTACAGCAGGTTTCTCTTCTGCAGCAGGAGCGGTAGCTTCCGCTGCTGGAGCTGGAGCCGATTCTTCTGTTGTTGCGTTGCTGATGGGCTTGGTTTCGGTTTCAGTTGTCTCTCCACCACCACAGGCATACAGACCTGCGGCGATCGCCATGATCATGATTGCTTTTTTCATTGCTTGATTTTGTTTAATCGTTTTGGTTTATATCCCCAGGATCTTCCTGTTGAAATCTTCGTTGCTGCCGGTTCCGGCGAAATCGTCAAATGCTTTTTCCGTTACACGGATGATCTTGTCTTTGATAAATACCGCACCTTCTTTGGCACCGTCTTCCGGATGCTTGAGGGCACATTCCCATTCCATCACCGCCCATCCGCTGTAATCATATCCGGTGAGCTTGCTGAAGATGGCCGAGAAATCGACTTGTCCATCACCCAAAGACCTGAACCTACCTGCTCTCTGCACCCAATTCTGGTATCCGCCATAGACACCTTGTTTACCACTCGGATTGAATTCTGCATCCTTCACATGGAACATCTTGATGCGCTCATGGTAATGATCGATGTATGCGAGATCCGGTCTTCTCCAAAAACATCTCATAGGAAATGCCATCGTGCAAATCTTCTCCGGGATGGATCTCATAACAGAGATCAACACCGTTTTCATCAAATACATTCAAGATGGGCAACCATCTTTTGGCGAGTTCCGTGAATCCGGTCTCTACCAAACCAGCAGGTCTTTGTGGCCAGGGATAAACGGTATGCCAGAGCAAAGCACCGCTGAAAGTGGCGTGGGCGTTGAGTCCCAGGTTCGCGGAAGCCTTGGCTGCGTATTTCAATTGTTGTACGGCCCATTCGGTTCTGGCCTTGCTGTTGCCCCTGACATTCTCGGGTGCAAAACCATCAAAGAGGTCATCATAGGCAGGATGCACCGCCACGAGTTGGCCCTGTAAATGTGTAGACAATTCGGTGATCTGCAATCCGGCGGCTTCCACGATACCCTTCACCTCATCGGCATAGGTCTTGCTTTCGGCAGCTTTCTGCAGGTCGATGCAACGGGGATCCCAGGTAGGGATCTGCACTCCCACGAAACCCAGGTCTGCTGCCCATTTGCAGATGGTGGAGAGATCATTGAAGGGAGCTTTGTCGCCCATGAACTGGGCAAGGAATATACCGGGGCCTTTGATTGTTTTCATGTTTTTGAAATTTCAGTTACACAGTATGGGGCGTCCATTTTTGATCCGACTGTGAAGAGAGCACCACGTTGTCAATGAAGGCCATGCCGCGGATACCATCTTCCACGCCGGGGAAGTCCAGCATCTCCGGTGTGGGTTGCACACCGTCCATGATGGATCCGAGGGTAAGGGAGAAGTTGCGGTAAATATTGGCAAAGGCTTCGAGGTATCCCTCGGGATGACCACCGGGTGTTCTGGTATTGTGCACAGCAAAGCTGGACAATCTTCCACCGTAGTTGCCACCGGCACGGTAGATCTGCGCGGGTTGGTCGAGCCACCTTACGATCATGGTATTGGGTTCATGCTGCGCCCATTCGAGTCCACCGTTTTCACCATATACCCTGATCTTGATACCATTCTCTTCACCGGCTGCTACCTGTGATGCCATCAAGACACCGGCCGCTCCGTTTTCAAATTTCAACAAGACGTTTCCATCATCATCCAGCATCCTTCCTTCCACCATCACG
>RFVQ01000043.1 GCA_009922495.1 Chitinophagia bacterium | reverse complement strand
TGCTGCCGATCTCAAAGGATTTTTTTTGATAATCGCCAAAGATTGTATTGTCAGGTGACCCTTCATACCGAAGTTTCATCACCAGGTCTGAAGTGTCTGCCCATACACTGAATTTTTGTTGCTGATCGATCATGCATTCTACCCATCCGTTCTTTTCAGGGAAAACGATCATGTAGATACCGCCCAATAATTTTTTGGTACCGGCAAAGACTGCATCACCAGACGGAGATACCTTGGAGGAATCAATCAGGTATTGTTTGTTTCCAAAATGATAAGCCAGGTAATAGTAACCCTTGTTAAAGGGCTTGATATTGGCTTTGATCTCATAGGCATTCTGTGACGAAGCATTCAGTAACATCATCAATCCTATTAACAGCAAGGGAATGCGCATGCTATAAATTTTTGTAAAAATAAGCACAATTCACAAGGCTTTCATGATAAGTCAAGTTCTTGTATACGGCAAGGAGCAGCATTTTAACATTACCTTTGCGCCATGCGCAAAAAGAAAAATCCTGTGTTGGAACAATTGGCAGTAAATGCCTATGCCGCGGGTGGAAAATCCATCGCAAAGGTGGAGGGGAAAGTGGTGTTTGTTGAGGGGGCTGTTCCTGGAGATGTGGTGGATGTCAGGTTGTCAAAGAACAAGAAGGATTGGGCAGAAGGGAAAGCCATTAGGTTTCACGCTTATTCGCCGGAAAGAGTAACCCCTTTTTGTGAGCATTTTGGTATATGCGGAGGTTGCAAATGGCAGATGCTTCCCTATGAAAAACAATTGCAATACAAACAGGAAGAAGTAGAGCAGCAGATGAAGCGGATTGGGAAGTTGAACCTACCTGCCTTGATGCCCATAGCAGGATCGGCAGAAACCACACAATACAGAAACAAGCTTGAATTCACTTTCAGTTCCAAAAAATATTTCACGGAGGCAGAGATTGCCACCATGGAGATGCCGGAGGAAGGTCCACGTGGTTTGCCTTCTATTCCTGCGCTGGGATTTCACGTACCCGGATCCTTTGATAAAGTAATTGATATCCGCCAATGTCATCTGCAAGCTGAGCCCAGCAATGCCATTCGCAACCAATTGCGGGAACACGCCTTGTCACAAGGATATTCCTTCTATGATATCCGCAACCACAATGGCCTGTTGCGCAACCTCATGATCAGGCTTTGTACTACAGGAGACCTGATGGTAAATTTGGTATTGGGTGAGGAAGACAAAAAGGCGATCAATGGGTTGATGGAATTTCTCCGGACTTCCTTTCCGCAGATCAGTTCCCTGTTTTATACCGTGAACCGAAAATTCAATGACAGTTTGCATGATCAGTCGCCTGTTCTCTACCATGGCAAAGCCTTTGCCATTGAGGAGTTGGGTGGCAAACGATTCAAGGTGGGCCCCAAATCTTTTTTTCAAACCAATACAAAGCAGGCTGAAGTCCTTTATTCCATCACCAAGGAATTTGCCCTGCTTACCGGCAACGAAGTGGTGTATGATCTTTATTGCGGAACTGGCAGCATCGGCATTTTTGTGAGTGACAAGGCCAAAAAAGTGATTGGTGTTGAGTTGATCGAAGAAGCCATCGAGGACGCCAAAGAAAATGTTGCCCTGAACAATATTGCGAATGCTCATTTTTTTGCAGGGGATGTAGCGGCTGTTTGCCATGAGGAATTTTTCATTGAACATGGAAAGCCAGATGTCATCATTACAGATCCGCCCAGGGCTGGAATGCATGAGAAACTGGTGAATCAGATCTTGGCCATGCGCGCGCCGGTAGTGGTTTACGTGAGCTGCAATCCGGCCACCCAAGCCAGGGACCTGCAATTGTTAGGAGAAGCCTATGAAGTAACTGCCATCAGGCCGGTTGACATGTTTCCCCATACCCATCACATAGAAAATGTAGTACAACTGAAGTTGAAAGGCAATCCTTAAATTTGCGCTACAAATCATTTTATGGAATCAGAGATCAGGCCGGGGAGGTTTCAGGTGCTTCCAGTTGTCATCAAGAATTTGATCATCATCAACGGATTGGTATGGCTGGCGCAGATCACCATTGGCCAGGACCTGCTATCGGTTGAGGATCTTTTTGCCTTGCACCATTTCAGTTCGGTGCACTACAAGCCCTGGCAGTACATTACTTACATGTTCCTTCACTCCTCCAGTTCTTTTTTCCATATTCTCTTCAACATGTTCGCGCTCTGGATGTTTGGATCCACGTTGGAAAATCTCTGGGGACCTGCAAGGTTTCTTGCTTTTTATCTGGTTTGCGGATTGGGTGCAGGGATCACACAGGCCCTTGCGCTCACCTATGATATTTCCCAATACAATCAAATGTTTGCAGCGGGACAAATAGGGGTGGATGAATTGTATGTGTTGACCAACATGCCAACCCTGGGCGCCTCCGGTGCTGTCATGGGCATTTTTGCAGCCTTCGCCTATACCTTCCCCAACAGCCAGATGATCATCCTCCCGATACCCTTTCCCATCAAGGCCAAGTGGGCCTTATTAGGATTGGCGTTATTGGATCTCTTTGGTGGCGTATACAGCAATGCGTCCGGGATCGCACATTTTGCCCATTTGGGAGGTGCTGCAGTGGGCATCGTGATTGTAATGATCTGGAACAGAAAGAACAGAAGACATTTTTACTGATTAAACCAAAGGTCCATGGGATACAGGGATTATACAGGAAAGAGCAGGACCAACCTCTTGAATACAGCCAACCCGCTGGTGATGCTGATCATTCTTCAGATCATTTTTTTCATCCTGCTGAATTTTATCAAAAGCATCTATACATTTTCAAGCTTGCAGGAAGAGGCTTTCTTCCGAAACATTTATCACTGGTTCATCATGCCGGCCGACCTGATGAAATTTTTTCAAAGGCCTTGGACCCTCATCACCATGCAGTTTTCAGAGGTCAGGCTGATGATTGTCATCAGCAATCTTATATGGTTATGGACCTTTGGATTTTTGGTGCAAGACCTGATCGGTAACGACAAGCTTTTTCCTATCTATCTCTACAGTGCCAGCACAGCAGGTTTGGTTTTCATGGCGATGGTCAACATCCTTCATCCCGGAGATACCACTCAGTTTTTTTACAATGGCCCTGCTGCAGGCATCATGGGGCTGGCCGTGGCTGCCACCACCATTTCCCCCAAATACAGGTTCTTCCCCATGGTTGGAGGAGGCATTCCCTTGTGGATCATTACAGCAATTTATTTTCTGCTCAATACTACCGCTTTTTTCTCCAGGCCGGTGCTCTTGCTCCCTGTCTTGGCTTCCGCGATGATGGGTTATCTTTTCATCTCTCTGTTGAACAAAGGAAATGACCTGGGGGATTGGATGAACAGTCTCGCCAGGTGGATGTCGAATCTTTTTACACCTGGAAAAAGAAAAAGCTCCCCAACCAAGCATGCCTCTTTTTATCAGCAGGGAAACCGATCTCCCTTTAACAAGAAAAGCATTGTTACCCAACAACGCATTGATGCTTTGCTAGACAAGATCAACCAAAAGGGGTATGATATGCTGACAGAGGAAGAAAAAAAATTTTTGAAGGAAGCCAGCAATGAGGATCTTTAATTCAACGCTATGTTAACCTTTCTCAGGTGGTTTTCAACGGGGATAATGTTTATCATCAATGTATTATTTGCCCTGTTGTTTCTTGCCTGCAGCTTTGCTTCTCACTTACATCCCAAAGATTGGTGGTTTACCGGATTCCTGGGTTTGTTCTATCCTGTTTTTTTTGTGGTCATGCTCTTGTTTCTTCTTTTCTGGCTGCTGCTGAAGAGCAAGAAAATCTTCTTGCCGTTACTGGTACTGGTGGCAGGTGCAGGTAACTTCCTCCTGCACATGGGATATCATTTTGGAAGCAACTTCGAGGTTGAGAAAAAAGCGACAGGCAGCATCCGCATCATGAGCTGGAACCTCCGGCATTTTATTCCATTCGATGAAACCGGTTTCAAACCCAGTCGCCAGGAACATGAAAGAAAAATTTTTGATGAAATTGAGAAGAACCATCCCGATCTGATCTGTTTCCAAGAGTTTTTATCGATGCCCAAAGCAGGAGAGGCTGATCCGATGCAAATCCTTCAAAAAATGGGATACCGTTATCATCGTTTTGCCGGTCAGGATCTTTTTAGGACCCAACAATACAGCGGTATTGCAATTTTTTCAAAACTTCCCCTTATTGGTGGAGGGGTATTGCCCTATTCGCCAAATGAAGAAGGGAATGCTGAGAACACAGTTTACGCAGATGTAGTTTCCCATAAGGATACCTTCAGGGTTTATTCAATCCACCTGCAGTCATTTGGGTTTGGCAACCGTGAATACAAGGCATTGGATGATGTTCGTTCGGAAGGCAGCAGTGTATTGGAGTCCAGGCATGTCATCAGAAAGATGCGCAACACTTTTTACTGGCATGGGTTGCAGGCTGATTTTATTGCGGCCGAAGTGGGTCGGTCACCTTATCCTGCCATGGTGATGGGAGACCTGAATGATGTTCCTGGTTCTTATGCCTACACGGTTGTCCGTGGAGACAGAAAGGATGCTTTTTTGGAAAGGGGAGCAGGATTGGGCGCAACCTTTACCAGTTCATCTTCTATGGTACTGCAAATGATCCCTACACTGCGGATCGATAATATTTTTCTTCCGGCACAGATGACGGCAGAACAGTTTGCCACCGGAGGCAAGCGGTTGTCTGACCACTCCTATCTGGTGGCGGATATCCGGTTGAAATAGATACCCTTTGTTTATCTTTGCAGCCACAATCGTGCTTATGGCTTTGCAAGTATACAATTCACTGACCCGTCAAAAAGAAGCATTTCAATCCATCATCCCCGGAAAGGTGGGCATGTATGTATGCGGACCTACTGTCAGTGGCGAAAGTCACTTGGGGCATGCAAGGCCTTTCATCACTTTTGACATTGTTTATCGATACCTGAAGCACCTGGGTTATTCCGTTCGCTATGTCCGCAACATCACGGATGCCGGTCATTTTGAAGAGGAAGGAAGAGAGAGTGAAGACAAGATCTCCAAGAAAGCGGTACTGGAAAAAATGGAACCCATGGAATTGGTACAAAAATATACCAATCTCTTTCATTGGGCCATGCGCGAGTTCAACAACCTTGAACCCAGTATAGAGCCAACAGCAACAGGACATATCGTTGAGCAGATCGTAATGATCGAGAAAATCATTGCCGATGGTTATGCGTATGTGGTGAATGGATCAGTTTATTTTGATGTAGACAAATACCACCGCGATTTTGGAGCAAAGGGGATGCAATATGGTATTTTGAGCGGAAGGGTTCTGGAAGAACAACTCGAGACAACCCGTGAGCTGGAATCACAGGATGAAAAGCGCAACAAACAGGATTTTGCCCTTTGGAAAAATGCAGCACCTGAACACATCATGCGTTGGCAAAGCCCATGGGGCATTGGTTTCCCGGGTTGGCATATCGAATGCTCGGCCATGAGCACCAAGTACCTGGGTGAGGAGTTCGACATCCATGGTGGGGGCATGGATTTACAGTTTCCGCATCATGAATGTGAGATCGCACAGAGTGCCGTATGCAATCACCGCATCCCTGCACGCTATTGGCTCCACAACAACATGATCACCATCAACGGCCGCAAGATGGGCAAGAGTTATAACAATGTGATCAAGCTCAGTGAACTCTTTGCAGGAACCCATGAATTGTTGACACAGGGGTATTCACCCATGACCGTTCGTTTTTTCATCTTGCAAACCCATTACAGGAGCACGCTGGATTTCAGCAACGAAGCTTTGCAGGCAGCGGAGAAGGGATTGAGAAGGTTGTGGGATGCCTTTACACAACTCAACAAGTTTGATATCTCAAACAACAATATCACAGCAGGAGACCTTGATCTTGAGGCACAATGTTATACAGTTCTCTCCTCACTGGATGAGCACATGAACGATGACCTCAATACGGCGAGGGTCTTGGCAGGATTGTTTGAGCTGGTGCCCGTGATCAATTCCATCAAAGATGGACTTGTTGCGAAGAATGCCCTCACTACTGCTACCATGCTGATGATGAAAGAAAAGTTCAACACCTATCTGGTTGACATATTCGGACTCAGGGAAGAGCGAAAACAGGATGACCAAAAGCTTTCTGCAGTGCTGCAACTGATCGCTGACATCAGAAAAGATGCGAGGGCGAAAAAGGACTTTGCCACTTCCGACAAGATCCGCAACCAGTTGCTGGAAGCGGGCATTCAATTGAAGGATGAGAAGGATGGGGGCGTGAGTTGGGAATTGATCTGATGTCCTAAGACCTTTATTGCAATTCTTTCCAGAGCAGATCCTTTAGTTCTTGCAGACCGGTTCTTGATACAGAAGAAATGAAGAGGTGGGGAATTTTTTTGGGCAATTCTTTTGCGATCGCCTCTTTCAGTTCATCATCCAGCATATCAGATTTGGAAATGGCGATGATGAATTTCTTGTCAAGCAATTCAGGATTGTATTCCTCCAGTTCCTTCATCAGGATCTCCAGTTCCTTTTTATGGTCCTTGCTGTCTGCCGGTATCAAAAAGAGCAGGACGGGATTCCTTTCAATGTGACGGAGAAATCGATGTCCCAATCCTCTGCCCTCTGCCGCTCCTTCGATGATTCCAGGTAGATCAGCCATGCAAAAAGACCTTCCATCTCTGTATTCTACCATGCCCAGTTGGGGCGTCAATGTGGTAAAGGCATAGTCGGCGATCTTGGGTTTGGCAGCAGTGATGGAAGAAAGCAAGGTTGATTTACCTGCATTGGGAAAGCCTACCAGTCCCACATCTGCCAGCACTTTCAACTCTAGGACCTTCCAACCTTCTGAGCCCGGCTCTCCTGGTTGTGCATATTCGGGTGCCTGGTTGGTGGCTGTGGCAAAATTCTTGTTACCCAATCCTCCTCTTCCTCCCCGCACCCAAATCAGTTCCTGTCCGTCTTCCAGTATTTCGCCATCTTGACTTTCTGCTTCCTCATCATAGGCAACTGTACCCAGGGGAACTTCGATGATGATGTCTTTCCCATCTCGGCCAGTCATGTTGTTCTTGTTGCCCCCTTGTCCGTTTTCAGCGATCACATTTTTATAATACCGGAGATGGAGCAGGGTCCATAGATTTTTGTTGCCTCTCAGGATGATATGACCACCCCTTCCTCCATCACCGCCATCTGGTCCCGCTTGGGGATTGAATTTGGTGCGCATGAAGTGTTTGCTGCCAGCGCCACCGTGGCCGCTTTTGCAGAAAACCCTGATCTGGTCGACAAAATTGGACTTTTCCATTGGGGAGCAAAGATAAGCATTAGGGGCGAGGCCTACCAACCAAGGTTGGTAAACATGCTATGGGATGAGGATAGGGGAAAAGGGATGAGGGACAGTGAAGAGGGGCAATGCCTAGGGTCAGTAACAAGGGACTGTAACGAGGTGCGAGGTACGAGTGGGGGAACGTAGAAATGTTGTAATTTTATCGTGATATGAAGATCGTTCGACTATTTAAGAACAAATTTCTGATTGCCACTGTATTTTTTGTGGTATGGATGATGTTCTTTGACCACAACAATATCTTTTTGCATGTGCAATACCGAACTGAGCTGAATGATCTGAAAAAAAGCAAGGAATACTACAAAGAACAGATTGGCAAAACCCGCAAGGAAGTGGAGCTGTTCAAAACCAATCCCAAGTGGATGGAAAAAGTTGCCAGGGAGCAGTATCTCATGAAGCGAGACAATGAAGATGTTTTCGTGATCAAGGAGCACTGATAAAACGCAGTATTCGATTTTATTTTTTTGCTGACAGACAATAACGGAACGCATACCGCGTTTTTCACGACAAGCAGGTTCAATTCCAGACAATCTGCTCACCATTCCATTCTTTATCCTATTGATGATCGTTGAATCCCTTATCCTTTGTCAATTTGATTAATTGATAAAAGGCTGATTATGAATTCGTTAAATATTGATAGCATGCTCCGTTACCTTTACAATGAAATGTCTGCTGAAGAAAGCCAAAGCTTTATGAGGATGATCAATGGCAATGCTGCCATGATGGAACAATTTGCGGAGATGAAAGAAGGTATGGATCTATTGAACAGCCTTTTGTTAAGTCCCTCCCCTCGTTCTGTTGACCGCATCATGGCCTATGCTGCTGTCAATGGTCTGTCCATGCAATAACCTTATCCTTTCGGATTTTTCTTATAGTACAAACAAAGTGCTGTCAGTTTGCAGTCCTGGCATTTTGGGTTGCGCGCCAGGCAAGTATACCTGCCATGCAGTATCAGCCAATGATGGGCTTTGTGCACCAAGTCTTCCGGAATATTCTTGATCAGTTGTTTTTCTGCTGACAAGGGCGTCTTGGCCCCCCTGGTCAGTCCCAGTCTCGCTGAAACCCTGAACACATGGGTATCCACTGCCATATTGGGTTGCTTGTCGATCACCGATGTGATCACATTGGCTGTCTTTCTGCCTACGCCCGGAAGTTTCACCAATTCCTCTACAGTCATGGGTACTTCGCCTCCAAAATCAGTAATCAGCATTTGTGCCATGCCGATCAGGTGCTTGGTTTTGTTGTTGGGGTAAGAGATGCTTCTGATGAGCGGAAAGAGTGTATCAAAATTGGTTGATGCCAGGGAAGCAGGATCCGGAAATTTCCGAAAGATGGCCGGCGTGGTCATGTTCACCCTTTTGTCAGTGCATTGCGCAGACAATATCACTGCGATCAGCAACTGAAAGGGATTGTCGTAATACAATTCTGTTTCGGCTTCCGGCATGTTCTCCTGAAAATGAGCGATCACGGCATCATATCTTTCCTGCTTTTTCATGCATCAAAATTAAAGCTTATCGACCCATCTGCCATTTCCCATCTCCCAAAATATCCCTATATTGAAAACACAAAACGACCGCCATATGAAGCCAATTTTGAGAATACAGCTTTCGCTCATGATGTTCATGCAGTTCTTTGTTTGGGGTGCATGGTACGGACAAATGAGCAAGTACATGACCGATCAGTTGCATGCCACAGGTGATCAAGTGGGAAGCGCTTATGCTGCGTTTTCCATTGCCATGATTGTTGCTCCTTTTTTTGTGGGCATGCTGGCAGACCGATTTTTTCAGGCCCAGAAGGTACTCGGAGTGTTGAATATTTTGGGAGCATTGATTCTTTATGTGCTGACCACCATCACGGATGCTGATGCATTTTATTGGGTGATGCTGCTCTACTGCTTAACGTTTGCACCCACCATAGCCCTCACTGCCTCCATTTCCATGCGCAACATGGCAAACCCAGAAAAGGAATTTCCTGCCATCAGGGTATTCGGTACCATCGCCTGGATCGCTGTTGTCAACCTGGTAGGTTTCATGGGGGTGGGTGACAAGGTCACGATCTTTCAGATCTCGATGATTGCTGCTGCCTTGTTGGGTGTTATGTCATTCTTCCTGCCGAATACACCTCCCACTGCAACAGGGCCTACCTCATTCGGACAGATCATTGGCAAGGATGCATTCGTATTGTTCAAAGACCGTTCTTATTTGATATTCTTTATTTCTTCTGTACTGATCTGTATTCCACTCTCTTTCTACTATACATGGGCCAATCCTTCGCTGACGGATGGATTCAAGGCGGCCTTCCCAACGGCTGATCCTGCCAGTTTTAGGATTGAGAACATGATGTCATTGGGACAAGTATCGGAGGTATTGTTCATGTTGTTGTTGCCCCTGGCGTACGCCCGGGTGGGGGTTAAGAATATTCTGATCATCGGCCTGGTTGCCTGGATCATCCGTTTTGTCTTTTTTGGATACGGACAACCGGATACATCCCTGTGGATGTTGTATGGCGCGATATTCCTTCATGGTGTTTGCTATGACTTCTTCTTTGTGAGCGGCATGATCTATACCGATGCCAAAGCTGGTGAAAAGATCAAGTCGCAGGCACAGGGACTCATTTCCCTCGCCACTTATGGATTGGGTATGTTGATCGGATCCATTGTGGCGGGAAAAGTAAAGGACATGTATACGGCCAATGAGGTGACCGATTGGACCAACGTTTGGTTGGTGCCAGCAGGCATTGCCGCATTGAGCTTGGTATTTTTGCTGTTGTTCTTCAGGGATAAAAAAACAACTAACGCTTAATTTATAAAATCAATCATATGGTGAGATTATCAATGTTGGGTTCCGGATTCATCGGAAGGTTTTATGCAGATTCTATTCAGGGACTGAGAAGCAAGGACAGGATCGTATCGATCTATTCCCGCAGGGAAGAACAAGCGAAGAAGTTTGCCGAGGATTATGGTTGCGATCATTATACCACTGATATGGAGGAGTCGATTGCGCATCCGGATGTGGACATGGTTTGTATTTCCTTGCCCAATAACCTGCACGAAACGGCTGTCAATCTCTGCATCAAACACAAAAAGGCTGTCATCACCACCAAGCCTTTGGGACGCAATGCTACCGAAGCCAAGCGCATGCTCGATGCAGTAGAGAAAGCCGGTATTTTCAATGGTTACCTGGAAGACCTTGTGTACACTCCCAAGTTCCTCAAAGCATATGAAAGTGTAAAGAATGGTGCTGTTGGTCGCGTGCTCTGGGCCAAATCAAGAGAAGCACATCCTGGTCCGCACAGCGACTGGTTCTGGGACAAAGAACAGGCCGGCGGCGGATGCATGTTAGACCTGGGCTGTCATTGCGTAGAGATCACCCGCAGTTATATCGGAAAAGATATTCGTCCTGTTGAAGTCATGTGCTGGGCCGATACACAAGTGAAGCCCATTGAAGCGGAAGACCATGCCATTGCCCTCGTGAAATATGAGAACGGGGCGATTGGGCAGTTTGAAGTAAGCTGGACCTTCCGAGGTGGATTGGATCTGCGGGATGAAGTGATGGGAAGCGAAGGCACCATCTGGATCAATGGATTTTTGCGCACCGGTTTTGATATGTTCACCACCGGCAAGGGTGCTGATTATGTTGCAGAAAAAGCGGAAACGAATTCAGGATGGTTGTTTCCGGTAGGTGATGAACTCAATGAACTTGGGTACAATCATATGTTCACCGAGATGTTCAATTGCTTTGAAAAGGGAACCAAACCCCGTGAAACCTTTTATGATGGCTATCTCGTAAATGCAGTGCTGGACGCCGCTTACAAGAGTGCCGCTTCAAAACAGTGGGAACCTATTCAACTCGATGATTGGCGTGGAAGGGTTGGTGTGACCAAGGACAGTCACCTCATTGAGTTTGACAAAGACCATTATCTCGTGAAAGAAGAGATGACCCATTATGGTACAAAGAAGCTGATCCTGAAAGAAAAAGCGACAGGGAAGATTGTGGAGAGGATTGTATAGATGTTGTGGGTTGTAGGTTGTGGGTTGTTCGTTGTGAGTTGACGATTTTCCGGTGTGTTTTTACCTGATTTTTGTCGTCTTAACCTCTTTTTTTGTATCGATTTTAATAGTGTTTTTGTTCAAATTATTTGAATTGAAACGATCATACAAGGAACTTGAGGTTTATACGGAATCATTTGATTTGTTTATCAAACTGCACAAAATTTCATTTCAGCTTCCGAAACATGAACTATACGAATTGGGCAGTCAAATTAGGAGATCCAGTGATTCAGTTGTAAGCAATATCGTTGAAGGATATGGAAGACGTGCATACAAAAACGAGTTTGTTCGCTTTTTGGTTTTTTCGCATGCCAGTTGTTTGGAAACTGTTTGTCATATAGATAAAATAACGCAGTTGTATCCAGATATGGTTGAGCTTGTACGACCGATTCAGGGTAAATACGAGATATTGAGTAAGAAACTTTTTAAATTCATTTCTTACGTTATCCAAAATTGGAAGGTCTAAAACCCACAACCCACAACCCACAACCTACAACCCACAACTCACAACCCACAACCCACAACCTACAACCTACAACCTACAACCTACAACCCACAACCCACAACCCACAACCCACAACGCAAAACATGTCCACCCCAAAATCCCAAGGTTACTATTTCCCCGCAGAGTTTGCCCCGCATGCTTCTACCTGGTTGAGCTGGCCACACAAGGAGGCTTCATGGCCGGGTAAGATCGAAACCATCTTTCCTTCCTATGTTGCCTTTATCAAGTCGCTTGCCAGATTTGAAAAGGTGAACATCAATGTGGCGGATGCAACGATGCATGAGATGGCAACAGCGTTGTTGGTTGCCGCGGGTGTGAACATGGACAAAATACATTTTCACTTTCATCCCACCAATGATGCATGGTGCAGGGATCATGGTCCTGCTTTTTTGTTGAACAAAAAGGATCCATCGAAGCGTGCGATTGTTGACTGGGATTACAATGCCTGGGGTAACAAATACCCACCCTTTGACCTGGATGATGTGATCCCGACCAAGGTAGCGGAGAAATTGGGCTTGCCTGTTTTCTATCCAAAGATCATCATGGAAGGCGGTTCTGTTGATTTCAATGGTGCCGGAACAGTGATTACCTCAACAGCCTGTTTGCTCAATGAGAACAGGAATCCAGATTTAAACCAAGAGCAGATAGAACAATTCTTGATGGATTATTACGGACAGGATCAGGTATTGTGGGTAGACGAAGGGATCGTGGGGGATGATACTGATGGACATATCGATGATACAGTTCGGTTTGTCAATGGCGATACGGTGATCACGGTAATCGAGGAGAACAAGGACGACGAGAACTATGCCTTGTTGCAGCACAACCTTCAACAATTGAAGTCCATGCGTCTGCTGAACGGAAAACAATTGAATATTGTTGAGATTCCCATGCCCGATCCTGTGATTTGGGAAGAACAAATGCTTCCGGCTTCTTATGCCAATTTTTACATCGCAAACAACCAGGTGATTGTGCCAACATATCGATCTGATAAAGATCAAAAGGTAATTGACATTATCGGACAGTGTTTCCCTGATCGGGAGATCGTAGGTATTGATTCAACGGATATCATCTGGGGCTTGGGTAGTTTTCATTGCCTGAGCCAGCAAGAGCCGGCGCCAAGGGAAATTGTTTAGAGGAATTGCCCTACCTATAGAGGAAAAAAGAGGTAATTGCTTGTTTTCCTTCAATCCGTTATCCATGCATTCATTTCTGCAGCATCTGGAACCAGTTTATGCAATGGGATCTCAAGTTTTTGAGAGATAACGTATAGAACATGGATTTCCCAATCGATCCTACCTCGTAACAGTGAATCTCCTTGTTCAAAATTTATACCCAACGATGCGAATAAGCTCTCTTTTGAGATATTTTGTTCATGTAGGGCTTGTTCAATTTTTGCTGAGACCAGCTTGTTGTATAATTCTTTGCTAATCAATACTTTGTGTTTAAAGTTGACAAAATAATTACTAGATCATCCAGATTTTGTTCAAGACAAAGGGAGTTGCCGCAAGTCTAAGCTAGTCGTTTTAGTATCTTGTTTGATATAATCCATATGGCAAACTTGTGATATTTTAATTTTTAGTACTTTCGTTAGGTCTGTCGTTTTATCCTCTTACGTATATGCCATTTAGTACAAATCCTTTGAATCAGAAGATGGATGAGAAAAAGCAGCTAGCTGTATTGGTTGGTTCCAAAGTGAGGGCTTTTCGTAAGATGAAGAAAATGACAATTCAAGACCTGGCATTTGAGGTTGGCATTGAGTATACACAATTGAGTAGAATTGAAAGGGGAGTCATAAGTACTTCTCTTTATCAGTTGTACATTATTTCAAAGGCGCTGGAAATAGATTTGGTATTGTTGATGAAGGAAATTGAAGCATCTTCTTTCAGTGTATCATCATAAAAAGCAGAAAATAGTGCAACAAGGAAAGCAAAAACAACAACGTTCATATTCAGAAGCCATTGTTTATTATGGAGTCTTGGCCATGATGGCTTTGTTGATTGTACAAAAAATATTGAATTGGGTGAATTGATGTAAGCAATGCTTAATCTTCAAATAAATCAAGATACTAAAATAGGTTAATTTGGAAGGAATGGATGGAGTTGGGGAATGTCTATTTTCGAACACATCCTTCCTGTTTTTGCTTGATTAATTTTGTTTAAAATATGAAAAGCCCGCATTGCTGCGGGCTTTGGTTTTTCACGGATATCGATTTAAAACAGAGCCTTAACGCGAATCCATTTTGAAATTATTTTTTTGTCTTCAAACCGACTGTGTCATGAATGACATTCACCTATCATGAACTTAGTTCTAATTTGACAGAAATATATTG
>RFVQ01000416.1 GCA_009922495.1 Chitinophagia bacterium | reverse complement strand
GCAGTTCGCAGATGTCATGAATGCGCCGTCAGTAACGAATACATTCTTTGCATCCCAAACCTGATTGAATTTATTCAATACTGAATTTTTAGGATCTGTTCCCATTCTTGCAGTACCCATTTCATGAATACCACGACCAGGAGTACCATCACCATCAACACCTTTCACGTTTTTCAATCCTGCAGCTTCCAGCATTTCAACACCATCGTTCAACATGTCTTTACGCATGTTCAACTCATTTTGTTTCAGTTCACAATCGATGGCCAACACATTCAATCCCCATTTGTCTTTCTTGGTTTTATCCAGTGTTACTTTGTTTTCGTGGTATGGAAGAATTTCACCGAAACCACCCATTCCAACTTGCCATGAACCAGGTTCAGTGAGCAATTCTTTCAATTCAACACCAACATTGTATTCGGCAATATTTCTGTTCCAGTTTTCACGGTTTCCTTGTCCCTGATATCCAAAGCCTCTGATATAATCTCTCTTCTCACCATTCAAATTTCTGAAACGAGGAATATAAAAACCGTTTGGACGGCGACCGAAATAATATTTGTCTTCATAACCCTCTGCTTTTCCGGTAATACGAACACCCAAGTGATGATCCATCAGATTATGTCCTAGCTGATCGCTTGAACTGCCGAGTCCACCAGGAAACACATCAGTTGCAGAGTTCAACAAGATCCATGTGCTGTTCAATGTAGAAGCATTGAGGAATACAATCTTTGCTTTGTATTCATATGTTTTATTTGTTTCTGCATCCAACACTTCAACACCTGTTGCACGTTGGGTGTCTTTGTCGTACAATACTTTTGTAACAATTGAAAACGGACGAAGTGTAAGATTGCCGGTTTTCATTGCTGCAGGAAGTGTTGAAGACTGTGTGCTGAAATATCCACCAAATGGACAACCCAAAGAACATTTATTTCTGAACTGGCAATTGGTTCTGCCGGGAAGTGGCTTGGTGATGTTAGCAGTTCTTCCGATGATGACATGTCTTTGCCCTTTGAAATGTTCTT
>RFVQ01000415.1 GCA_009922495.1 Chitinophagia bacterium | reverse complement strand
ACAATGTTCCAGTCCCAACTGGCGATACATTACCCACTGCATCTGTTGCAGTAGCTGTGACACTGTAAGTCCCCGATGCCAAAGATGTAGTTGTAATACTCCAGTTACCACTTGAGTTGGCTGTTGTCGTATAGGTTGTGCCATTTACAGTTACTGACACAGTTGTATTGGCTTCAGCAGAACCCGTTATAGTTGGCGTAACATCATTCGTCGTTTGATTATTCACTACTGGCGCTGACGGTGCTATATTGTCTACAGTTAAACTTCCAGTCACAACTGGCGATTCATTACCAGCAGCATCTGTTGAAGTAGCAGTAACACTATAAGTACCTGATGATAATGTATTTGTTGTTATACTCCAGTTACCTGAGCCATGTGCTGTTGTCGTATAAGTTGTACCATTTACAGTTACTGTCACAGTTGTATTTGCTTCCGCAGTTCCTGTTATAGTTGGCGTTACATCATTTGTTGTCTGACTATTCACTACAGGCGCTGACGGTGTTATATTATCTATCGTAAATACTAAATTTGTTGTTCCTGCATACGCATTGCCCGCTAAATCACTTCCAGCAACTGTTACTGTTGCTGTACCATCACTCCCTGCTGGTACATTCCAAGGATAAGTCCATGTAGTTCCACTACCACTTAAGGCCGCTGCTATTATACTCGTGCCATTACTTAATGCAATCGTAATAGTTGGTGTAGCAGTCATTGACTCACTAAAGGTTGCAGTGATCGTCTCCGTATCTGCATCGCGAACAATCAAATCCGATCCACTATGCGTCAACACCACTGTTGGTGGAGTTACATCTGGAACTTCGTTGTCTTGATTTATTAAGGATATATCTACTATATCACTCGCTACAAGTGCATCATATCCAGGATCTAATGACGAAGTGGGATCTCCTGTAATTAATTGATACAATATATCCCCATCCAAAACTGCATCGTCCTTACCAGTCACTGTGATTATATTCGTCGTACTACTCCAATTAGCATTATCAATTGTAATTGAACTC
>RFVQ01000414.1 GCA_009922495.1 Chitinophagia bacterium | reverse complement strand
GAGGGTAAGCGTTATCAGCCATGGAATGAGGCTGATGGCAAAGAGTTGTTTGGTCTTTTGGGGTGAAAAATAGTGGCGATGTTTTGGGAGGGCGATGAAATGGACGCCCGCAGCGAACAACGTGAGCAAGGGCAGGTGGGAGTGGTGCATCAATGCGGCAACCAACAGTACGATGGCTGATAATGCTTTTGCTCCCCGGGATTTTGTTGTCAAGAATACCATCGCATAGAGAAACAACAACGGGGTAAAGACATCGGGCATTACCTGAAATATGAACCATGGTAGTGGGGTCAGCAGTGTAGCGACCGACATCGCGATTGCAATGATCCAGGCTTTGCGTTTGGTAAAGAAGGATTCAATCACGTAGACCGCGCCCAACATCAACAAGATGCAGGGAACAAGCAAAATCTCGAACAAGAATGGCGGCTGTAGGTGAATGCCCAGATAAGAGAGCAAAGGGGCAATGCCAAAGTAATGTTTGCCGGCCCACAGGAATAGTCCGTAGAAAACCGATCGATCCATGGGGATAGCTGCTGCCAATCCCTGTGTTTCTAGGTTGCTAATGGTTTGCAGGTAGGCCCCAGTATCTGTGGTGCAAAGTATACTTCCCTGTGTGATGAAGAACATGGGAAGAAACAGCAGGCACGCCGCAATACGCAGCCCGTTTTCGTTGTTCTCCAATCCTCGGAGGAAGTTTTTCATGGTATCACTCTCCGTAGTATTCTACGAAGTTGTTTTGGGTTTCCCAGAGGGTGATTTTGTGCAACGCTACCCCGTTTGGCAGTTTGGGACTCAATCGTTGCCAAATGGCCACTACCACAGTTTCAATGCTGGGCATGGTTCCCGCGAGCCAGGGTACATCCAGGTTGAGGTTTTGGTGATCCAAGTGGTCGATAACTTCCTCCCGAATAATCACCTTCAGGACCTTCAAATCCATCACACAGCCTGTATCGGGATCTGGTTGACCTTTCACACACACATACAAGTCGAAGTTGTGTCCATGATAATGGGGATTGGCA
>RFVQ01000413.1 GCA_009922495.1 Chitinophagia bacterium | reverse complement strand
GCGATGAGTACTTCGGTGAGTAGCCCAACCTCAACAGCCTCTGTTGCTACGGGAACAACCGGCCAGCCTGGATCGTTTAATAGCATTGAGAACTGCTCGATGTATACGGCTACCGGAAACGTTGGTCCTTATTACGGTGTGACCATGACAGGAAACTCATCGAACTACACAACGGTTGGTCAAAACAATACGATGAAAGGTTGTACGATGAAGAACTTCTATTACTATGGCGTTTATCAGTACTACACCAACGGAAACCAAATTGTGAACAACGACATTTCACGCGCAAATGCAACTTCTGGTGGTTCTGCTTCTCTGTACGGGATTTATAGTTACTATTCCTATTCGTCTTCTCGTAGTGCTCAAATCAATGGAAATGCCATTCACGATTTGCCGTTCCCTGGAGCGACTACAACAACGTCGAATTTGTCGAGCTTCTCGATGATTTACAATTTTTATGCCTACGGAAACACGACGTATCGTACTCAGGTATTGGGAAATAACGTTTATAATATCTTCTCAACAACCAGCACAACGTATGTTGGTTACATCTATTATCCCCAATACATTGATATTCAAAACAACGTATTTGATAATATTCAATCGAGCGGAACATCTGCAACCAACTATACTTGGTACATCTATTATCCCACCTATATCACATTCAATAAGAATACCGTAAAGAATGTGGTAAGTAACTATTATTTGTACAACTTCTATATTTATTACCCTTCATACATCGACATTTTGGGTAATACTGTGAATAACTGCAGGCAGAACTATACTTCAGGTTATTTTTATAATTTCTACATTTATTATCCAACTGGTATAAAGTGTAATGCCAACATAGTTACCAATAACTATTGTGGTTATTACATGTACACTTTCTACATCTATTACGGTAGTGTGGGTACTTATGCATGGAATGAATTCCAAGACAATACAATCTCAGGAAACAGCTCTGTGAGCTACAATTACAGTGCGTATATATACTATTACAACGGCACAAATAACTTCAAG
>RFVQ01000412.1 GCA_009922495.1 Chitinophagia bacterium | reverse complement strand
GCTCAGGTGGGGCTATGGATGAACCTAAAATGATGACACTCGATCAACTCGTAGGAAGGTTGATTGACCTTGAAGGCAAGTATTATGAGTTACAATCGAAGTATCAGACTCTTATCCATCAATACGAAGAACTGAAAGCATCGCATGAAGATAGCACTGGACATAGAGACCAATCGGTCATTCAGTACGATCCATTTACTCGTCACAAAGCACCTTGAAACCGGAGAAGTTAAAGTATGGAAAAATCCAAATGGCCTAAACGACTATCTAAGCAAGGCTACACTCCTGATAGCTCACAATGGGATCGCCTTCGATTTTTATCACTTGAACAGGTTATGGAAGACGAAGATCGGATTGAAGAAAACATACGACACATTAGTAGCAAGCAGGCTCTTAGAGCCAACGAGAGAGAGCGGACACAGCTTGGAAAGCTACGGAAAGCAGAGCGGTATTCCAAAGATTGACTATGCTGCTGTATGGTCTTGGATGATGGACAGAAAAGAAAAGTATCCTGGTGAATGCTTTGATAATCCCATTGAAGGACTGCTGGAACACTACTGCATCCGAGATGTTGACGTTTTGGAAAAAACGTATGAGTTTCTGACACAAGAGCTGGAGAAGAAGGGGTTCTCTCCTGAGTCCCTGGAGCTAGAGCACCAAGTAGCAGCAATCATTACTCAACAAGAGCGTAACGGATTTAAACTGGACACAATCCATGCAACCTGTTTACTTACTGACCTCAAGACAAAACTGGCTGGAATATATGAGAAAATGCAAGAGAGGTGGCCTCCAATCACCCTTGAGCGATTCTCAGAAAAGACAGGAAAGCGACTCAAGGACGAGATCATTACCTTCAATCCTGGATCACGAAAGCAAATCGGAGAAAAGCTGATTGAGCTTGGATGGAAGCCACAAAAGTTGACCCCAACAGGACAACCTTTGGTAGATGAGGACACTTTGAGGGGCGTTTTGTTCCCTGAAGGGCAAATAATTGCAGACTATTTTCTCTTGCAGAAGAGG
>RFVQ01000411.1 GCA_009922495.1 Chitinophagia bacterium | reverse complement strand
GTAAACGCTGTAACCATTTCGAAGTGGAAATCGGAGTTTTTGGCGAACCTGTCCGCTACTTTTTCCAATGTAAAAGAAACGGAAAATAGCGAACCAGAGGTGCCTGTGGAGAAGCTTTACGCCCAGATTGGCAAACTCAAGGTTGAGCTAGACTTTTTAAAAAAAAGTGCAAAGAAATTGGGGATACCCGAGAGCGAATGGAAGCCGTCAAACTGAAACGAAGTCCACTGTCGCTGCGCAGACAATGCGAATTGCTATGCATTCCACGCAGTTCGTTGTACTATGCGCCAATACCTGAAAAGCCAGAGAATCTGAAGATGATGTCATTGATGGATACACACTTAACAAGCCATCCCACAGAAGGGGTTCTATCGATGGTGGATTGGCTACAAGAACGGGGATATCCTGTAGGACCAAAGCGCGTAAGAAGGATGTTCAGGCTGATGGGGCACGAGACCATTTATCGCAGAAAAAATCTGACGAAAGGCGCTCTCAAAGCATACATCAAACCCTATCTATTGAGGGGCTTAAAAATCGAGCGTGCTAATCAAGTGTGGTGCACGGATATTACGTATATCCCTATGGCGAGAGGCTTTATGTACATGACTGCCTACATCGATGTGTACAGCAGGAAAATCATGGGTTGGGGCATCAGCAACTCCATGAGTAAACAATGGTGCATGGATGTGCTAGAAACAGCTATGGCAGAAAACGGAGTGCCAGAAATCATCAACTCAGACCAAGGATCTCAGTATACCAGCCCAAGTTGGACGAACTACCTGGAGAGAAATGGAATCAAAATATCGATGGATGGAAAAGGACGTGCAACGGACAACATTTGGATCGAACGCTTCTGGAAAACCATCAAATACAATCATATTTACCTCAATCCATGCGATACAGGTCTTGAACTTCATGAAGGAGTTCAGACCTATATCGAGTACTATCACCAGAAAAAACATCAAGGCATTGGGATGAACCCCAATGATGCTTATTACAAATCTTTAAAACAAAATGCTG
>RFVQ01000042.1 GCA_009922495.1 Chitinophagia bacterium | reverse complement strand
GCGCAGCATTTCAGCATCACCGGTATGAAAAAACAAAGCTGTTGTTCCTTTTTGTATGCTTTCTGGAAAAACATTCAATTCTTCCATTACATCGTAGATGCGGTCCACACCGAAAGAAATGCCAACACCGGCAATACCCTTGACGCCAAAGAGACCCGTCAGATCATCATATCTTCCGCCTCCACCGATACTGCCCATCAGCACTTGCAAGGCTTTCACTTCAAAGATGGTGCCGGTATAGTAATTCAAACCTCTTGCCAGCGAAAGATCAATGTTCAGTGCATTGACAGTGGGATTTGCTTTCTCATACGTTGACAACAAAGTCTTCAACTCTCCTATGCCCTCTGTTCCAATCGGTATGGCAGCAAACATATTTTCCAGGCGATCAATCTTTTCTTGGTTGCTGCCGGATATTGATATGAAAGCTTCTACCATATCCGCTTGCTCCATGGTGAGTCCTCGTTGGATCAACTCATCCTTCACTTTTTCCATTCCGACCTTGTCGAGCTTGTCGATGGCAATCGTAATGTCCATCATCCTGTCTTCTCCACCACAAAAAATGGCGAGTGCAGTGAGGATTTTTCGGTTGTTGACCTGGATGCTGACAGGTATTTTCAATTTTTCAAAAACACGGGTATAGATGAGAGCGAGTTCTGTTTCGTGTAACAAAGACTTGCTACCGGCAATATCTGCATCACATTGCCAGAACTCCCGATAGCGGCCTCGTTGCGGACGATCAGCCCTCCATACCGGTTGCATCTGGTATCGTTTGAAAGGGAGGGTGAGTTGACCATGGTTCATCGCAACATACCTGGCGAAAGGGATGGTAAGATCATAGCGCAAGGCCCTTTCCGTAATTCCTTTGTTGGTTTTTCCATCGAGTACCGCATCAAAGTCCTGCAAGGCTGCTGTTCTTTTGTCAGGATGATTCAATCCATTGTTCAGGATCTTGAAGATCAGTTTATCTCCCTCTTCCCCATATTTGCCCATCAGGGTTTCGGTGTTCTCCATGGCGGGGGTTTCCAAAGGCTCAAATCCATAGGTTTCAAAAACCGAACGAATGGTTTGAAGAATGAAATTCCGTTTGCGAAGAACGGATGCCGGAAAATCGCGGGTGCCTTGTGGGATCGATGGCTTCATGCAGCAAAGTTAAGGCTGTTTATCGGATCTGTATGATTCGATCAGTGCATCACAGGCATGATCGATCAGGCTGAATACCTCATGAAAAGCAGCTTCTGAACGGGCCCATGGGTCCGGTACATCCAGGTGGGTGCCAGGAAAGGAGTAGTTCAACAGGAGTTGAACCTTGGAAGGATCAAATTTTTTTCCGGCGATGTAGCGCATTTCGCGTGTCACATCCTCTGCCATTGAAATGATAAGATCGAACTGATCAAAATCATCTGCCCTGAAGGGTCTGGATCTTTGGTGGGAGATATCAATTCCATTCAACTTTGATACTGCCTGCGACATATGGTGGGGTCTTTCTCCGTTGTGATAACCATTGGTTCCGGCACTGTCCACTTTCCAATCCAATCCCAGTTTTTGGCATTTGTGTTGGAGCACGCCTTCAGCAATGGGACTTCTGCAAATATTGCCCAGGCAGACCATCAATACTTTCATCCGACAAAATTATGACAATCTTGTTTTGTGGAATTCAGTCATTCAAGCGTCAAATCTCAAACAGGGGTTTTTTCCTGTTCCTAATTTCCTAAATTGCGACTGTATGGATACAAACTCATTCAGGGAAAGGGAAGCCAAGCGCCAAACTGGATTCCGCGTGATCTACGACTTCACCATGGGATTTCTGTGGTTGGGTGCCGGATTGTTTTTTCTGCTGAACAAATACATGATTGGTAACCTGGGATTTGATTCGCTGACCTCTAGCATTTTTGGCATCTCTTGCATTTGTTATGGAGTGTTCAGGCTATACAGGGGGTATTCTACAAAAAAGCAACAATGAAAAAACGAATCTCCATCGCAGCGCAGATCCTGTCTGTTGCCATGCTGTTTCTATTGTCATTCGGCTGCAACCCCAATGCCAAAAAAGCAAAGGTCATTCCCGGTGATGATACCCTGAACTCGGGAACCATTCATATCAGTGTGGATGAGTCTTTCGCTCCCATCATTGATTCCCAGATCAAGGTTTTCATGTCGCAAAACCCCAAAGCCAGGATCATTCCGCATTACAAGCCGGAAGCGGATTGCTTGAGGGATATGTTGGACGACAGTACACGGATGGTGATCGTGACAAGGGGACTGATGGAAGATGAAATTCCTTTTTACAAAGACACACTCGGGTTTGTACCGGTATATGGAAAAGTGGCCACAGACGCCATTGCTGTGATCACCCACAACAAAGCAAAAGATTCACTCTTCTCCGTTGCAGATATTCGTGCTATGCTCAATGGGACCAGTGGGTACCGATACCAGTTGGTGATGGATGGATTGAAAGCAACCAGTACTGTCCGGTTCCTGATCGATTCGGTACTCAAAGGGCAACCCCTGAATGGGAAAGTAATGGCATCCTCCAACTCCGAAGGAGTGATTGACTATGTGGCATCCAATCCCCAAGCAATTGGTTTCATCGGGGTGAGCTGGATCGGCAACCGGGAGGATCCCTCTCAATTGAGTTTTCAGAAAAGAGTGAGATTGGCTGCCTTGCAATGTGCCCGGTGTGAGGAAGAGATATTTGTGAGACCCTATCAGGCCAATATTGCCCTGAAACGCTATCCCTTGAACAGGGGATTGTATTATATCCTCAAGGAAAACTATGCTGGCTTGGGTAAGGGATTTGTGAATTTCCTGACCCATGAAAAAGGGCAGCTTATTTTCCGAAGGGGATACCTGGTGCCTGACAGGATGGCTCTCCAAGTAAGAAAGGCAAATGTTTCAGAATAAAAAGATCATTTCATACATTTACAACCCTAAAACCTAAATGATGCGTTATTTGAAGCTTGTGAACCTTGTGGTCCTCCTTACCATTGTGGGAACCGGTTTTTCCCAGACCGTTCAGGAAGGAAGAAGATTCATGCATGTGCAGCGACACCGTGCAGCGAAGGAACATTTCCAAAAGATGGTAGACCAAAATCCTACCAATGCAGAATTCATCTATTGGCTTTCTCAAGCTTATTTTGATCATGAGGATCCCAAAGGTGCCGATGCTGTGTTGGACAAATACATGCAGGGAGAACTGGGAAGCAACCCCCTCTTGCTGGTAGCCAAGGGCCAGGCTGAAATTGCCAAAAACAAAGCAGCTGATGCCCGTCAGCGTTTTGAAACCGCCATCTCCCTTTCCAAAGGAAAAAATGTGGAGGTATTCAATGCCATCGGCAAGGCCAACCTTGAAAAAGGGGGAGATGCTGCCTATGGAATCGAAAAGCTTAAATTGGCCACAGCCATCAAGGGATTCAAGGATCCTTTTACCTATATCATCATGGGGGATCTGTACAGAGGTCTCATGAATGGTGGAGAGGCGGTTAAGGCCTATGAAAATGCACTGATGGTGGATCCCAAAAATCCCATCGCCCGCCACAAAATCGGCAAGATCTACCTGACACAGGGAGCAGAGCAACGCGATATATTCCTGGGCAAATTCACCGATGCAGTGGCAGACGACCCTGCTTTCACACCAGCACTTTATGACTTGTATGTTTTCTACTTTTCAAGAGACGTAAACAAGGCAACCCAGTACTTCAACGAATACAAAAAGTATGCTGAACCCGGACCTGCATTGGATTATGAAGAAGCCAGCTTGCAGTTTGCAGCCGGTGATTTCAAGAATGCCATCGTAAAGGCAGACAATCTGTTGCAAACCCAGGGTGCGAATGCAGACACAAGGCTGTATCGCCTGAAGGCTTACAGTTTTGACAAGCTGGGGGATTCTGTGCAAGCGCTTGCCAACATGGAGACTTTCTTCGAAAAAGCGAAGGCTGATCAGATCAATCCAGACAACTATGTGATTGCCGCCATGAATGCTGCCAAAACCAAGGCGGACCCCGCAAAAGTTGACAATTATTTCTCCAAGGCAGTAGAAGCCGATACCGCCCAAGTCAACAAAATTGATCTTGCCAGAAGGGCAGCTGACTTCTTCAAGAAAAGCGGGCAACTGAAATTGTCGGCTGATTGGTTCATCAAGGTAATGACCATCAAGCCCAAACCTTCTAACCTGGACTATTACAATGCCGGTCTGGCATTCTATAACCTGCAGGATTTTGTAAAATCAGACAGCTTGTTCACCCTTTACAAGACCAACTATCCCAAGGAAAACGTAGGATATCTCTGGTCCTTCCGCAGCAAGCGCAACATTGATACTTCCATGGCACTGGGCATAGCAGTACCTGCCGCCATGGAATTGGTACAGGTGACCGAAGTGGACAAGGTTAAATTCAAGGGTCAGATCATTGAGGCTAGCGGCTATCTCGCCAACTATTTTGCCAATATGAAGACTGACTATGCTACTTCCATCCAGTGGTTTGACAAAATACTGGAGGTAGATCCTACCAATGCAGACGCCCTCAAGTACAAGGATATCCTGACCAAACGATTGGCTGCTCCGGCCCCCAAGAAATAGGGCCGCAAAGGCTGTTGAATGGGGATAAAATACAGTGATTTTCATTCGCTGTATTTTATCCCCATATTTGTTTCATTTTCTTTGCCACATCCCCAATTTGATTAACTTTGCGCCACGAAATCTAAAACGATGGTAAGGATGTTTTTCCTGCAGGCGCAAGCAATTGGACAGAACCCCGAGATCAGCAAGGCAAGCGACTATTTTCCCATCGGAATACAGCTCCTTTTTGCCTTGGGACTGGTAACCGTCATGATTGCCGGAAGCCATTTCCTAGGTCCCAAAAGAAAAACTTCAGACAAGCTCCAGGTTTTCGAAAGTGGTATTGAGCAGTTCGGCAATGCCCGCCAGCCCATGGCCATCAAGTATTTCCTCGTGGCGATTCTATTTGTGCTGTTTGATGTGGAAGTGATTTTTTTCTACCCCTATGCCATTAATTTCAGGGGATTGGGCTGGGATGGATTTTTGGCTGTGCTGATGTTTGTTGGCTTTTTTCTGGCAGGCTTCATCTACATCATTCGGAAGGGAGCCCTGCACTGGGAAGAATAAAAAATACATGCCTGCTGGAACAAGACCATCAGGCATTTGTTATATAAAAAACAATTGAATATGGCGCGTCCGGTTCGTTTCAACATCATCCAGAAGAGCAGCGAAGACCGCGGCATCAACCAGGTGCAAATGCCGGAAGGGCATATGGGGGAAGGCTTCTTCGCTACCTCACTTGACAAAGTGGTGGGCCTTGCCAGGAAAAATTCCATCTGGCCTCTTCCATTCGCTACATCCTGTTGCGGCATTGAGTTCATGGCTACCATGGGATCCCATTATGATCTTTCCCGTTTCGGTTCAGAACGCGTCGGCTTTTCTCCCCGCCAGTGCGACCTCCTGATGGTCATGGGTACCATTGCCAAGAAAATGGGCCCAGTTGTTCGCCAGGTTTATTTGCAGATGGCAGAACCTCGCTGGGTAATGGCGGTGGGAGCCTGCGCTTCCAGTGGCGGAATTTTCGATACTTATTCTGTTCTGCAAGGCATTGATCAGGTAGTTCCTGTGGACGTATATGTTCCGGGTTGCCCCCCCAGGCCTGAAGCCATCATTGATGGGGTTTTGAAAATCCAGGACCTGGTACACAATGAATCCCTGCGCCGCAGAAATGGTGAGCAGTACAAGGCCTTGCTGGAGGGGTACGGTATCCAATAACCATAAAAATTTATCATGTCACTCAATCTGGATATCATCAAGGAAAAATTGGAGGCGCAATTTGGCGACAAGATACTTTCATGGGAAGAGCCTTATGGCATGCCCACCTTTACTGTTCAAAACGATCACAATCTCAAGGTGCTCACTTTTCTGTTTGATGAACAGGAATTGGGTTTTCAGTTTCTGACAGATATCACAGGCGTGCATTATCCCGACAGAAAAGGAGAGGAGATAGCAGTTGTTTATCATCTCCACAACCTGAAAGAGAATTTCCGATTGAGAATGAAAGTGTATGCTCCCATTGAAAAGCCGGATGTATATACTGCAACGGGACTTTTCAGTGGTGCCAACTGGATGGAAAGAGAAACCTATGATTTTTTTGGCGTCAATTTCATCGGACATCCTGACCTCAGAAGGGTGCTGAATGTGGATGAAATGGATTATTTCCCGCTGAGAAAAGAATATCCACTGGAAGACCAGACCAGGATTGACAAGGACGATGAAATGTTTGGCCGATAATAAAACAGCAGTATGGTTGATCAAGCCAATATAAACTTACCGGAAGGTTCGATAGAGAAGCAGACCACGACCTTGAATCTTGGTCCAACCCACCCCGCTACCCATGGCGTATTCCAAAACATCCTTGAGATGGATGGAGAGCGCATCATCAAAACGGAATCAACCGTTGGGTACATTCACCGTGCTTTTGAGAAACTCGCAGAAAGAAGACCCCTCTATCAGATCACAACCCTGACGGATCGCCTTAACTATTGTTCCGCTCCTCTGAACAACATGGGTTGGCACATGACTTGTGAAAAGTTGCTGGATGTGAAAACACCCAAGAGAGTGGATTACTTGCGCGTGATCATCATGGAGCTGTCCAGGATTACCGATCACCTGATTTGTAATTCCATCGTAGGGGTTGATACCGGTGCCTATACAGGATTTCTCTATGTGATGCAGTATCGTGAACTTGTGTATGAGATTTACGAAGAAGTTTGTGGATCCCGTCTTACCACGAACATGGGTAGGATAGGAGGTTTTGAAAGAAATTTCCCCGATGCGGCCTTCCGCAAGCTTGAAAAGTTTTTAGAAGAATTTCCCAAAGTTTGGAAAGAGTTCGAAGGACTGTTTTCACGCAACCGCATCTTCATTGAAAGAACAAAAGGTACGGGAGCCATTTCTGCAGAACGCGCCCTGAACTATAGTTTTACCGGACCCAACCTTCGTGCAGCCGGCATCGATTATGATGTTCGCGTGCACAGTCCCTATTCTTCTTACGAAGACTTCGATTTCATCATACCCGTTGGTACCACTGGCGATAACTACGACCGATTCATGGTGCGCAACGAAGAGATCTGGCAATCCCTCAGCATCATCCGCCAGGCATATGAGAAAGTGCAAGCATTCAAAGGAACAGATGCGGATGTTTACCATGCCGATGCTCCTGAATACTATCTTCCTGCAAAGGCCGATGTATATACCAAGATGGAAGCGCTGATCTATCATTTCAAGATCGTAATGGGAGAAACCGAGATACCCGCTGGTGAAGTATACCATAGTGTGGAAGGCGGTAATGGTGAGTTGGGATTCTACCTGATCAGTGATGGCGGAAGAAGTCCCTTCAGGCTGCATTTCCGCAGACCCTGTTTCATTTATTACCAAGCCTATGCGGAGATCGTGAAAGATACCATGCTCAGTGATGCCATCATCACCCTGAGCAGTCTTAACCTCATCGCCGGTGAAATGGATGCCTAAATCAAAACAAAGATGGTCAAGTTTACAGAAGATAAAATGAAAGAGGTGCAGTCGATGATCGACCGTTACCCTGAGGGCAAACAAAAAAGTGCATTGATTCCGTTGCTGCACCTCGCTCAGCAGGAATTTGGAGGATGGTTGAGTGCCGAAACGATGGATTATGTGGCATCCCTCTTGTCCATTGAACCCATTGAGGTTTATGAAGTGGCCACTTTCTACAGCATGTTCAACTTGCAACCTGTTGGCAAACATGTTTTTGAAGTATGCCAGACCGGTCCTTGTATGCTGAACGGAAGTGATCAGATCATAGACTATATCAAGCAGCGACTGAACATTGGTGTGGGTGAGACAACTGCAGACGGAATGTTTACCCTCAAAACAGTGGAATGTCTGGGTGCTTGTGGATATGCTCCCATGATGCAGCTGGGCATGCACTATAGAGAACACCTTACCAAGACCAAGGTGGATGAGATCATTGAGGAATGCCGAAACAAACAATAATCCCAACGGAAAAGAAAGGACCCCATGGCAAAAAAATTATTACTCGAAAAGGCACATGTTGAAGGCATCCGCTACTTCGATGTTTACAGAAGAGAAGGAGGGTACCAGGCAGTCGAAAAGGCCCTGAAGATGGCTCCCAATGATGTGGTGGAAGAAGTGAAGAAAAGCGGCCTTCGTGGCAGAGGGGGTGCAGGTTTTGCAACGGGACTCAAATGGAGCTTTTTGGCAAAGCCGGAAGGTGTTCCCCGCTACCTGGTTTGCAATGCCGATGAATCAGAGCCTGGCACATTCAAAGACAGATACCTGATGGAGTTCATCCCCCATCTGCTGATCGAAGGATTGGTGGTGGCCTCTTATGCTTTGGGCAGCAACAGAACATACATTTATATCCGTGGCGAATATGCCTGGATCGTTGCCATCTTGGAACAGGCCATTGCCGAAGCCAAGCAAAACGGATTCCTGGGCAAGAATATTTTGGGTACTGGATTTGATTGTGAGATCTATGTGCAACGCGGCGCCGGTGCTTATATCTGTGGAGAAGAGACCGCCCTGATCGAATCACTGGAAGGCAAGCGCGGCAATCCCAGGATCAAGCCTCCTTTCCCGGCCATCAAAGGTCTTTGGGGATGTCCCACTGTTGTCAACAATGTGGAAACCCTTGCAGCGGTTGTCCCCATCATGAACCTTGGCGGAGAAGAATATGCCAAGATCGGTGTGGGAAGATCCACCGGGACCAAACTCATCTCTGCCTGCGGCAACATCAACAAACCGGGTGTGTATGAAATAGACATGACGATCTCTGTAGAGGAGTTCATCTACAGTGATGAATATTGTGGCGGTATTGCGAATGGCAAGCGCCTCAAAGCCTGCATTCCTGGCGGATCATCCGTGCCGATTCTTCCTGCCAACCTTTTGTTGAAAACGGCCAAAGGAGAAACCCGTTACATGAACTATGAAAGCCTTTCCGATGGTGGTTTTGCTACCGGATCCATGATGGGATCGGGAGGATTCATTGTATTGGATGAAGACCAGTGTGTCGTTCGGCATACCCTTACCCTCGCCCGTTTTTATCGCCATGAGAGTTGCGGACAATGCTCTCCCTGTCGTGAAGGAACGGGATGGATGGAAAAGATCCTCCAGAAAATTGAGAATGGTGATGGAGTGAAAACCGATATCGATCTGCTTTGGGATATCCAGCGCAAGATCGAAGGCAACACCATTTGTCCGTTGGGGGATGCCGCTGCATGGCCAGTGGCAGCAGCCATCCGTCATTTCCGTGATGAATTTGAATGGCATGTGAACAACCGTGAGCTCTGCAGAAAGCAGAATTACGGCTTGGCGCATTATGCCGATGAAATACATGTTCCAGCATAGCAGGGTTCATCCCATAAAAAAAAGATATGTCTGAAGAAGTAAAAAAAATAAAGGTCACGATCGACAACATCTCAGTAGAGGTTCCCGCAGGTACTACCATCCTGCAGGCGGCCCGCATGATCGGTGGTGATGTGGTTCCTCCAGCCATGTGTTACTATACCAAGTTGGAAGGCAGTGGTGGCAAGTGCCGTACCTGTCTGGTGGAAGTAAGCAAGGGTAGCGAGGCGGATCCCAGGCCCATGCCCAAATTGGTAGCGAGCTGCCGTACTGGTGTCATGGATGGGATGGAAGTGAAAAACATCACCAGTCCCCGTGTCACCGATGCCCGCAATGGTGTAGTGGAATTCCTTTTGTTGAACCATCCGCTGGATTGTCCCGTATGCGACCAGGCCGGTGAATGTCATTTGCAGGACTTAGGCTATGAACACGGCAAGGCAGGAACCCGCTATGAATTCAAACGCAGGACATTCGACAAACATGATCTCGGTCCCTACATTCAGTTGCACATGACCCGCTGTATTCTTTGCTATCGTTGTGTATTCACAGCTGATCAGCTTACAGAGAAAAGGGTACATGGTGTATTGAGCAGAGGAGATCATGCTGAGATCGCAACCTATATAGAAAAGTCACTGGACAACAATTTCATCGGCAATGTAATCGATGTATGTCCCGTTGGTGCACTCACCGATAAAACTTTCCGTTTCAAGAACCGTGTATGGTTCACCAAGCCCGTGACTGCCCACCGTGAATGCAAATGCTGTTCCGGTAAGGTGACCCTTTGGCAACGGGGTGAAGAGGTATTGCGCGTTACAGCCAGAAAGGATCAGTGGGGTGAAGTAGAGGAATGGATCTGCAATGAATGTCGCTTTGAAAAGAAGAAGACCAGTGATTGGGTCATCGAAGGTCCAGCGCATGTTAACAGGCATTCTGTTATTTCACAGGGACATTACGAGAAGGTGGTTAAGCCAACAGAAACCTTCAAGGCGGTACACGATGGACGAGATCCTCAGTTGCTGATGGACATACACAGTGTAAGTGAAGTGAATGATCCGAATGTTGACCTGAGTGCAATTGCTGGTCCTGCTACTGGCGAGGTATTTAAACTAACAAAGAAATCTTCCTGATGATGAACACAGAATTGCTGGCGATTGATTTGGCCCTGGGCCTGGAGAAACTTCTGCTGATCGGTGGTATCATCACTTTCTCCCTGGTAGTAGCCATGTACACCACTTATGGTGAGAGAAAGATCGCGGCCTTCATGCAAGACCGTGTAGGTCCCAACCGTGCAGGTCCCTTTGGATTGTTGCAACCCATGGCAGACGGACTCAAATTGTTTTTCAAGGAAGAGATCATTCCCATGGCCTCTAACAGGGTCCTCTTTGTATTGGGTCCGGCGTTGGCCATGATCACCGCCATGTTGACCAGTGCTGTCATCCCCTGGGGCAGCAGCATTGAAGTGTTCGGACGAAATGTAAGCCTGCAGATTGCTGATGTAAACATTGGTATCCTCTATGTATTTGGAGTGGTGAGCCTGGGTGTCTATGGCATCATGATGGCCTGTCATTGATCGCCTTGCTCATGATGACAGGTACTTTGAGCCTAAAGACCATTGTGGAGCAGCAAATGAGTGGTGGATGGGGAGGATTTTTGGGATGGAACATTCTTTATCAACCTTTGGGATTCCTGATCTTCTTGATCTGCGTTTTTGCAGAATGTAACAGAACGCCCTTCGATCTTCCGGAGGCAGAAAACGAATTGAACTTTGGATATCACCAGGAATATTCATCCATGAAACTAGGGCTCTACCTATTCGCGGAATATGTGAACATGTTCATCTCCAGTGCAGTGATGGCAACACTTTTCTTTGGTGGATACGATATCCCCTTTGTGGATGAGGCATCTCTCGCAGCCTTCTGGGGTGGCAATGTTGTTGCTCTGTTGGGATTTGCAGCGCTGTTCGCCAAAATACTGTTCTTCCTTTTCCTCTTTATTTGGGTGAGGTGGACCATCCCCCGTTTCCGCTATGATCAGTTGATGGACCTGGGTTGGAAAAAAATGATTCCGCTGGCATTGGCCAATATGTTGATCACTGCCATTGTCATCTTGTGGTTAAATAAATAATTGTATGGGAGCATTGACAAACAGAGCAAAAGTATTGGAACAGAAACCGATGAGTTTTCTGGAAAGACTGTATTTGCCTGCGATTTTAAAAGGTATGGCAGTAACCTTCACACACATGTTCAAGAAGAAGGCTACCATCAATTATCCTGAGGAAAAAAGGCCTTTCAGTCCCGTTTTCCGCGGACTCCATGTATTGAACCGTGATGCAGAGGGAAGGGAAAATTGCACAGCATGCGGACTCTGCGCCGTTGCTTGTCCCGCCGAAGCCATCACCATGGAAGCAGCTGAACGTCAGTCGAACGAAGAACACCTGTATCGCGAAGAAAAATACGCGGCCAAGTATGAGATCAACATGCTGCGTTGCATTTTCTGCGGTCTCTGCGAAGAGGCTTGTCCCAAAGATGCCATCTATCTTTCTGAGACATTTGCTCCTTCGAATTTCACCCGCAAAGGATTTATTTATTCAAAAGACGAATTGCTCATTCCCAATCCAGTGACTGACAGGGAGAACTTTGACAAGGCAAAAGGATTGAGGGAAGCACAACTCAAAAACAAATAATATGCAGATCACTGAAATCCTTTTCTGGTTTCTGACGGCATTGTCTCTTTTCAGTGCATTGATGGTGGTTTTCAGCGATAACCCCGTCCACAGTGTTTTGTGGCTCATCATGGTTTTCATCGCCATCACGGGACATTATATTCTGATGAATGCCCAGTTCCTGGCCATCGTAAACTTTATCGTATATGCCGGTGCGATCATGGTACTGTTCCTTTTTGTGATCATGTTCATGAATCTCAACAAGGAAACAGAACCACAGAAGAATATTTGGCTGCGGTTGGCAGCAGTGGTTTCGGGGGGCGTATTGATGCTGGTTTTGATCGCTGCTTTGAAAGACAATGCAGGCGCCATCAACAGCATCAAAGGTGAGGGGAGTATCGGGCTCATCAAAAACCTGGGACAGGTGCTGTTCACAGAATATGTACTTCCTTTCGAGATCAGCAGTGTATTGTTCCTGAGTGCCATGGTAGGTGCTGTGGTCCTGGGCAAGAAAGAATCCAAATCAACAGTCTCCTAAATTCAAGCATATGTCTTTAATACCTGTCAATTATTATATATTTCTCTCCATTGCCCTTTTCACCATTGGTGTGGTGGGGGTATTGACCAGAAGAAATGCCATCATCATTTTCATGTGCATCGAGCTCATGCTGAATGCGGTCAATGTGCTGTTGGTAGCCTTTTCCAAGATGCATCATGTGGCTGCTTACGCAATGGATAAAGCAACAACTACGGGTACAGAGGGACAGCTTTTCGTTTTCTTCATCATGGTGGTTGCAGCGGCAGAGGTAACCGTGGGATTGGCCATCATCGTGATGTTGTACCGCAATATTCATTCTGTTGACATCAACTTCCTCAACCGATTGAAACATTGACAAAAATTTGATTGATCTGATTCAAATAATGATATGAACAAATATGTTTTTTTGATCCCCCTGCTTCCGTTTGTTGGATTCCTGATCAATGGATTGGGCAGGAATTATCTTTCCAAGACCTTGGTGGGTATCATCGGCTCAGGTGTTTTGATCGCATCGTTCGTGATCAGTCTCCTGGTATTTCGTGAAGCATCGGCTCCTGAATTTGGTACACAGGTAATCTATTATTTTGATTTCATCAAAGCGGGTGGACTGAACATACCTTTTTCCTTTCAGGTAGATCAGTTGAGTGTCCTGTTTTTGCTCATCATCACCGGCATTGGATCTCTCATTCATATTTATTCCACCGCCTACATGCATGAGGAAAGTACACCTCATTTTGCCAGGTATTTTGCATACCTGAACCTTTTCGTTTTCTCCATGTTGCTGCTGATTTTGGGTTCCAACTTCGTAATCATGTTCATCGGTTGGGAAGGGGTAGGGCTCTGCTCCTATCTGCTGATCGGATATTGGTTCGGAAATGAAAACTACAACCAGGCAGCCAAGAAAGCTTTTGTGATGAACAGGATAGGTGACCTCGGATTTCTGTTGGCCATCTTTTGGATGCTGTCACAGTTTGGTTCCATATCTTATGCAGCCGTTTTTACAAAAGCATCCACAGCGCCTGTGGCTGTTTTGACCGGCATCACCCTGTTGCTGTTTGTGGGAGCAATGGGTAAATCTGCACAGATTCCCTTGTACACTTGGTTGCCAGATGCAATGGCAGGCCCCACTCCCGTATCCGCCCTGATCCATGCAGCAACCATGGTAACAGCAGGTATTTATATGATTGCCAGAAGCAATGTACTGTACAGCCTTGCGCCCATCTCTCAAAACCTTGTGGCCATTATAGGCATCTCCACCGCATTGTTGGCAGCTACTATTGCATTGAAACAAAATGATATCAAAAAAGTGTTGGCATATTCAACAGTGAGTCAATTAGGATTCATGTTTATTGCATTGGGAGTTGGTGCATATACTGCGGCAGTATTTCATGTGATGACTCATGCATTTTTTAAAGCATTGCTCTTTCTTGGTTCAGGTTCTGTCATTCATGGTATGCATGAAGAACAAGACATCCAAAAAATGGGTGGCTTGAAAAAATACATGCCTCAAACATATGTCACCTTTTTGCTTGGTACAATTGCGATTGCAGGAATTTTTCCATTCTCAGGATTCTTCTCAAAAGATGAAATCTTATGGTATGCATTTCTGAATGGAAGTCCAATACTATGGGGTGCAGGTGTCCTCGCAGCCTTATGCACAGCCTTTTACATGTTTCG
>RFVQ01000410.1 GCA_009922495.1 Chitinophagia bacterium | reverse complement strand
AAGGGTTATTACATTTACACAAACCATCAATTGATACTGATGTAGTTGTTAAATTAACTGATGCAAATAATACATCTGGTGTAATATTCAAAAAGGATAGTAATCAAGATTTTTATATTTCAAATACTAATACACAAGGTAAAATTATATTAAAAACTTCTGATAATGAACGATTAAGAATTGATAGCATTGGTAATGTTGGTATTGGTAGCACCATACCAATAACTAATTTAGATATTGGTCTTGGAACTATTAAAACAACAACTTTAAAATTGATAGCATTGGTAATGTTGGTATTGGAACGACTATTATAGATTCAAAATATAAATTACATGTAGTAGGTACAATTAATACTAATCAAATAATAACATCAAATATATTTACATCTAATTTAGAAGTTTTAGGTGATACTACTATTTTAAATACTAGCGTTTATCAAACTGAACAATTAGAAATTTCTAATTCAGCAAATGCAACTTCAATGAAAGTAGTGCAATCAAATATAAATTTTAATGTTGCAGAATTTTACAATAATAAACATATCAGTTTAATTATTGATAGCAATTCTAATATTGGTGTTGGTATTTCAAATCCACAAGGGTTATTACATTTACACAAACCATTAAATGATACTGACGTTACAGTTAAATTAACTGATGCTAATAATACTACAGGAGTAGTATTAAAGAAAGATAGTAATCAAGATTTCTATATTTCAAATACTCATTCCAATGGAAATATAATATTTAATACATCAAATAATGAAAAAATAAGAATTAATTATGCAGGAAAAATAGGAATAGGTACAAATAATCCAATAGATTTATTGGATATTAGAGGTGGTAATATAAGAATTGAAGGTAATATTTTGCCGAATACAAATATATCATATGATTTAGGTTCATTAACAAATAGATGGAAAGATTTGTATTTATCTGGAAATTCTATTAATTTGGGTGGATTAATATTGACTAAAAGTTCAACAAATAATTTACAAATTAAAGATGAAAATGGAAATATAAA
>RFVQ01000409.1 GCA_009922495.1 Chitinophagia bacterium | reverse complement strand
GGACGCTGGGCACAGGAACATGGTCAAGATCGACTTTTTGGACATTTCAGGGGAGTGGAAAGTGTGCGGGATATTGTTGAGGGATGCGCAGAAATTGGCGTAAAATACCTCACGCTCTATGCCTTCTCAACTGAAAACTGGGACAGACCACAGAAGGAAGTCACCGGCCTGATGGAATTGTTGGTGGAAACACTTCGAAAAGAAGTTCCCATCCTCAATAAAAACAACATTAAAATGCACGCCATTGGCGCTCTTTCAATGTTGCCACCCAACGCCAGGTTGGCTTTACAGGAGGCTATTGACATGACTGCTGAAAATACAGGGCTAAACCTCATCATGGCACTTAGCTACAGTTCCAGGTGGGAGCTTGTTCATGCAGTGAAACAAATTGCCATGGATGTCAAGGAAAACCTGTTGGATCCTGCAACCATCAACCAAGACACTTTGCAGCAATACCTTACCACCAGTGCGTTTCCTGATCCAGAACTCATGATTAGAACCAGTGGTGAATACCGTATCAGCAACTTCTTGCTTTATCAATTGGCTTACGCTGAACTATACTTCACAGAAACACGATGGCCCGACTTCAGGAAGGAAAATTTATATGAGGCCATTTTAGATTATCAGAAAAGAGAAAGAAGGTTTGGAAAGACAAGCAGTCAATTACAGACCGGTTTAACAAAGATTTAGACAAAAACCCGTTATTTTGCCCACCCAAACCATGATTTTGATGATGAGGAACTGTATGCTGTTCATTATAATGGGATTACTCATGTTTTCGAACAGTGTATCAGCCCAAAACGATACGATACCACCAGCTTCGGTGGACCCTGCATTGATGTCGATTTTCAATGCAAAATATCCAAGAAAATATATCATAGCAGACATTGCCGTAAAAGGCAACAAAGCATTTGATCCTGCCATCGTGATTTCAGTATCCGGATTGGCAGTCGGAGATGAAGTGACACTTCCTGGAGGCGACAATTTTGCGAAAGCCATTAACAAGCTTTGGTCCCAGAACATGTTCACCAACATCAACATCTGGATCAC
>RFVQ01000408.1 GCA_009922495.1 Chitinophagia bacterium | reverse complement strand
TGGAAGTGGAAAGAAGTACAAAGCCTGCCACGGAAAAGACCAGGAATAATTTGCATCAAGCATAACGACTGAACACATGTTGAAAGAAAAAATAGAACAGCTATCAAAGGCATACTTCGAATCTTATAGAAGCGTTCGTCATCATTTGCATGCACACCCTGAATTGAGTTACAAAGAATTTAATACTTCAACATTCATACAGCAACATCTGAATGATTTGAATATCCCCTATCAAGTAATGGCGGAGACAGGTGTTGTTGCTTTGGTTGAAGGAAAAAAATCCGACAGGGTAATTGCATTGAGGGCCGACATAGACGCATTGCCCATTCAAGAAGAAAACAATATTCCATATGCCTCTACAGTTCCAGGTGTTATGCATGCATGCGGACATGATGTGCATACAAGCATATTGCTTGGTGCTGCCAAAATATTAAATGAAACCAGGGGAGATTGGGAAGGAACAGTGAAACTAATTTTTCAACCAGGAGAAGAAAAAAATCCAGGTGGGGCAAGTATTATGATCAAAGAGGGTGTGTTGGAAAACCCTGCACCTAGAGCAATCGTAGGACTGCATGTTCATCCTATATTGGAGACAGGAAAATTAAGTTTCATTGCAGGTAAATCAATGGCAAGTGCGGATGAAATTTATATCACTGTAAAAGGAAAAGGCGGACATGCTGCTACTCCCCATTTGACAGCAGATACTGTATTGACAGCTTCAGAATTGGTTGTTGCCTTGCAGCAAGTTGTCAGCAGAGACAGGAATCCATTTTCACCTTCGGTGCTTTCGATCTGTGCCATCAATGGTGGATTCACCACAAATGTGATCCCATCGGAAGTTAAACTCATGGGTACTTTTAGGGCCATGGACGAAAAGTGGAGATTTGATGCGCACAAGAGGATTCAAGAAGTGCTAGATGGAGTTGCTAAATCAACCGGCGCAGAGATAGAACTGAAAATTGATGTTGGATACCCAACGGTATATAATGATCCTATGATTACCGAAAGAGCAAGAAGCATTGCATCGGAAACATTTGGAACTAGCAATGT
>RFVQ01000407.1 GCA_009922495.1 Chitinophagia bacterium | reverse complement strand
AGCATTCCTACCCCGATTTCCGCCTCACCATGCACACCTATTTGTGTAAATCGGAACAATCAACCCCCACCCTCACTGAACATCTCGATTATACTTGGCTTTCCGCTTCACAGATGAATCATCTCGACTGGGCCGCCGCCGATCTTCCCATTGTTGACAAACTCATTTCGCTTTCATGAAATCCAAATTAACCGAAGGGTTTCATCATGGATTCATTGACGACAACAGTCAATACAAAGGGAATTACGCCCCACGTATCCTTACAAATTCAGGACAGAAATCCGTAAAAGTCCTTTCTACCCTGTTAGACGAACTGGAAAACTGTCAGCGGTTCTGGTTCAATGTAGCCTTCATCACCAGCAGTGGCGTGAAAACCATCCTGCAGTCTTTGATGAAACTTCAAGACAAAAACATCCATGGAACGATTGTCATTTCTGACTACCTGACCTTTAGTCAGCCCGGGGCTATGCGACTTTTATTGCAGTTTGAAAACATCGAATTGCGCATCGTTCAAAAACAAAGTCACCACGCCAAAGGCTATCTTTTCGATCATGGCGACCATCAATCCTTCATCATTGGTAGTTCCAACCTCACGCAGAATGCCCTGGCAGTCAATCGTGAGCTCAACATTTTGCTTCACAGCCTAGAACATGGCGCCACGCTCAAAGAATTGAGGGCGGAATTTCAATACGATTTGGATCATTCAGTCCTTGTTAATGAAGATTTCATCAAGGTTTACGAACAAGATTACCTGTCGCAACAAGCACAAACCCTCATCGATCCCAAAGTCAAGTACCATACTCTGCGGAATCGCCCTGAGCCAAATTCAATGCAACACCAAGCATTGATCAACTTGAACAATCTCCGTGAAGCGGGCAAAACAAAAGCCTTGGTTATTTCCGCTACCGGCACAGGAAAAACCTATTTGGCGGCTTTCGATGTGCGCTCCTTCGCACCGAAACGGATGCTCTTTGTGATTCATCGCGAAAACATCGCCCGGAAAGCTATACTGTCGTTCCAGGAAATCATCACCGACGCCGATCTCACCGA
>RFVQ01000406.1 GCA_009922495.1 Chitinophagia bacterium | reverse complement strand
CCAATAAATCCTGTAGGATGGAGAGAGTCTTTTCAGGGTGTAATAGTCTGTTACTTTTCTTCCGAAGCTTGAAAAATATCTTTCAAATACATCAGGCATCCAATACCAACTCGGACCCATATCAAATGAGAATCCTTCAGAACGAAAGAACCTGCTTCGTCCTCCGGGATGATCATGTTTTTCCAGTACATGTACTTCCCAACCTGATTGGGCAAGAAAAGAGGCTGATGAGAGTCCGGCGTAACCGCTCCCAATTACAATGGCTTTTTTGGACACAATGGAAAGTTAGATTAAAACTTGCTGATTTCCTCTTTCAACAATCTTCTTGCAAAGTGTATTCTGCTTTTGATGGTTCCCAAAGGTTCATCCAACATGATGGCAATTTCATGATACTTGTATCCCTCAAAATACAACATGAAAGGTTTTTTGAAAAGTGCAGGAAGATTGTATACTGCTCTCTCGATATCCTTGATGCGCATATTGGTTTCAGCACCATTGGGAACAGCTGACTGGTTGTGGTCAATCAAGAAATCATTCGGTGTGTTGTCGAAGATGGTATTTTGTTTTGCTCTTCTGCGGTAGTTGTTGATGAAAATATTGCGCATGATGGTATACATCCATGCTTTGATATTCGTACCAACATTGTATTTGTCTTTGTTGGATATCGCTCTGAACATCGTTTCCTGCAAAAGGTCTTTTGCAGATTCCTGATCCTTTGTAAGCGTGATGGCAAAGGGGCGCAGATACTCTGAGTTCTGAACCAGCATCATATTGAATTCCTGCGTAATTTCCTTAATGAGGTGGTCAATCACCAGAGATGTTTTGGGATCAAGTCCTGAGTTGGGCTCATCGCAATACAGGTATTTGGGGTTGAGGACAATAGCCCGGGCTATGCCCACTCTTTTTTTCATCCCTCCGGAAAGTTCCCCTGGGAACTTTTTATTGGTATTCACCAGATTCACCCTATTCAGACAAAAATTAACTCTCTCCTGTTTTTCGGCAGCAGACATAGAGGTAAACATATCCAGGGGGAAGCGTACATTTTCCTCCACGGTTAGTGAGTCAAACAATGCAGTGCC
>RFVQ01000405.1 GCA_009922495.1 Chitinophagia bacterium | reverse complement strand
TCATGTGTTTGTCTCACTTTTTCGGGGCTTGGATATTGCTATCCCATGGTTGTTATTGGCTTTGGCAATACCGATCCAATAAGCGCGATTTCAATCCTTGGCTCAAGATGTTGCTGGGGTTCGGAATTTCGTTTGGTTGGTATATTCCCAACTTATGGTATCGATTTGTGGATAGCGCGTCCCAGGGCACCTGGGTAAACCCAGCGCCCTGGGACGCTCCCTATTTAACCCTATGGAAATACCTAAATACCCCCGCTGCCACAATCCTTGCGATGATTTTGCTGGTATACGCTGTTGTAAGGCTTGTCGTTCACCCAACAAGTACCGGCGAATCCCCTCTCCAAAAACAAAGCACCCAACTCCTACTATGGCTTTTTGCACTGCCCTTTTTCGGCCAGTGGCTATTGAGTTTAGACCATCCCTTCAGCATACCCATGTTCACCGAGCGATACGCCTGCATCACACTGCCCTTTTTGTGTTTGATTTTGGCGATGTCGCTGTCCGGGTTGCGGGAACATTTCAAACAGTGGATATACAATGTTCTACTCCCTCTTTTCTTATTCACCATACTTTCAGGAAAGAATTTCACCCCGCCCAATCAAGCTTGCGTGAAAGAGGCACTCCAAAAAACCGCCAAGGAATTGGAGAAAACCTCGACAGAAAACACCCCCATCATTTTGGAGCCCTACCACACTGCATTCCAAGCCCTGTATTACGCGGATCACCAGCGATTTCAGCAATATCATCCGGAGGACATTTACAACCACCTCGCCCATCAATTGTCGCACAGCAACATTTGGATTTTGAAAACCGAAAAAAGCCTCGATAGCCTTGGCTTGTCACAAAAAAAATCATTGGCCTACTTGCACTTTGGCGCTGAGAAATCGAATCACACAAAAAAGATTGAATCACAATTGTTGGCACTGACGAATCAGGGAGGCAAATCAAGGATCGAGCATATTCAACTGCCAACTTCACTCTGGGGCACCTTCGAAATCAACCATGAAGCCGAATTTTGGCTCATTGAGAAAAAATAAACTTATATTTGCAGCACTTTTCCAAATGGAAGGCGAACCCCGA
>RFVQ01000404.1 GCA_009922495.1 Chitinophagia bacterium | reverse complement strand
TTATCTTTGAGTAGGATGGATTTTTTGCCCCTCTTACACCTTGGGTAGCATCAAAGGTTAAAGTTGGCGCTGTTGGAAGAGATGCAGAGAGTAAAGTTGGGACGGGAGTGGCCACTGAAGGGAGATTGGCCGCAAAAGCACGGGATAGCAACAAATGATAGGCCACAATGCCTCTAACTGTTGTTGCAGGCAACAAACTAAAGGATGAAGGGTTTTGCGGAAGACCCAGTGCTGCAAACAGGTTATTGAACGCCTGGTTGGATGGAGCCATCACTGTGAAATTGGCCAATGGATTGGCCAAATAGTCCTGAAAACGAGATCCAGATGGAACACCGGCATCTGCAGCTACAACAGCAGCAACAAGATATTGAAGGTTGGCATCTCTGGCTATTGTATCAAGCAAAACTCTTGAAGGAGGCGCAACTACTGCTGCCGTTACATGGATGGCACCGTTGGCGGCATCAACATCAGGCGTTACAACAGGAATATTGTTTACCCAAACTTGGTTATTTCTTCGAGAAGGGAAAATGCTGAACCTCACCAATGGGTTAGTGTTAGGGGAAGGAAAAATCAATGCGGTTGGCAATTGCACATTGGGAAAACTCGTTGGTACAGCTGTTGACATGATCTTTCTGCCGGGTATCACGTGGTGCTGTACAATGCTGGTTACGGTTGCAGCTGGAAGCGCTGCAATGGCTGCAGCAGAAATTCCTGATAAAGTAAAGGCTGCATCACTGGGTGCAAACACAGTGAATACGTTGTTTTTATCAGATACTGCTGCCATCATGCCTGCTTTTGTTACCGCAGCTTTTAAAATGGAGAAATTCGGATTGGTATTCAGCACATCCCCAATTGTACTTCCCGCACCGGTTGGAATTGTCAGTGGAGTAGCCTCTGGCACATTTTTATTACAGGAGGTTGCCAATACTGCCAAAACCAAGGTGGTGGGTATCAGTCCTTTTAATGAGATAAATAATTTTTTCATGATAAGCTTTTTAAAGTATTCTTTCTTTTGTTTTCCAGATTCTAGAAAATATTATAACCAAATGAAGCATAATACAGACCACCAATAGATGGATT
>RFVQ01000403.1 GCA_009922495.1 Chitinophagia bacterium | reverse complement strand
AAGAGTGATATGCACATTTTTTAACGGAATCGGAGCCACATCCTGCTTTGTCTTGTGTCATGAGATATTTCTCACTCAACAACTCAAAGTCTCCCAATCCTTCATTTACCCTCATATTGAGCGCCAAAGTCAATGTCTGTGCCAATAATCCGTTATAAATTCTTCCATTTTTTAACATACTGGAAGGCAAGGTTGAAGGAGTTCTGTTGCCCGTATATGCCAGGGCAGCAGAAGGGCCCCCACCGGGAAGTATCATGATAACAGAATCTGCTGCAGCATAGGAAACGGTAAATGTCTTGTTGAGAGATGCTTTTCCAAGAACAATAGGACCAGAAAGCAATGCTTTTTGAACAAGTCCCTTTGTTGTGATTTTCTGACCCTGGAAACAAGCCAAACCACCTTTGTTGCCATAGTAACCCTGTGTATAAGTACAGAAACCTGATTCACACAGTTTTACCGTCACCGTTGCTGTATCTCTAGCCACACAGCCCTTTACATTGGTATAGGTATAAACCACTTTATATGTACCGGGCGTTGGCCATTCAAAGTAATTACCATCTATTCCGGTTCCAGACCATACACCACCCTCTAAAGAAGCCCTCAGCAAAATTCTTTCTTTGGCGCATACGGTTGTGTCATAGGCAATCACTACCAATGGATCAGACTGAGCAATGGCAAACGTATCCTTCAGCACACAGCCATTCTTGTCGGTGATCGTAACGATGTACTGACCTGCCTTCAGGTTGCTCAGGTCTTCCGTCTTGGCACCATTGGACCAATTGAAGCTGTAATCACGGGTTCCACCATAGACACTCAGATCGATTGCTCCGGTAGAGTCCCCAAAACAGTTCACATCCGTTACCTTGCCCATGGACAGCAACACAAGGTAACAGAAGTTCAATCTCATCTGAGGTTGTAACAACAGACCAAATGGGAGGGTCAATTAAGAAGGCTCAAGTTGGTCACGTTATTATATCCGTGGCTAAGACATTACAACAAAAAGAAATGAAACTTGCCACAATCGCTATAACCAAATCAAGAATTGGTGACGATGGTATTGTATTTGAAAATTGTAAGTTCG
>RFVQ01000402.1 GCA_009922495.1 Chitinophagia bacterium | reverse complement strand
CAAGGTGATCAACCCCAGTAGGGTGCCATATTCATCCACAATAAAACTTGTTTGCACCCCTGTGACTTTGAACTTTTCCAGCAGTTGATAGGGACTGATATTCTCCGGAACAAACAAGGGCGTGTGCATGATTTCCTTGAAGGAAACATCATCCGGAGTAACATACATATCCTTGATGGAAACGATGCCTTTTATGTTGTCAATTGACTTCTCACAAATGGGATAAACAGAGTGAGGGGTTTGGAGGATTTTCTCCCGGATGCTTTGTTCACTGTCATTCATGTCAAACCAAACGATATCGCTTCGGTGGGTCATGAGCGAAGTAACATTCCTGTCCCCCAAATGAAAAACACGTTGTATGATCTCCTGTTCGGTTGCCTCAATCGTTCCTTGCTCGGTGCCTTCATTGATGATCGCCTTGATCTCCTCTTCTGTTACATGCGACTCATCCGTTTTGAGTCGGAAGATCCGAAGGATGAATCCCGATGCATGCGTAAGCAACCATACAAAGGGATGGGTCAATTTTGAGAAAACGGCCATTGGAGCAGCCACTGCTTTTGCAATGCCTTCCGGATTGGAAAGTCCCAATCTTTTGGGCACCAGTTCTCCGAACAACAAAGACATGAAGGTAATGGCCACCACCACAGAAATGGTTGCCAGTTCAGCACTATAGGCTGCCACCAAAGGATACCCTTTGAAAAGAGCCTCTACATCGTCCACTATTTTTTCCCCGGAATAAATACCGGTAAAGATGCCGATGGTGGTGATGCCGATCTGTACAGTTGATAAAAAAGACTCTGGCTTGTTGGCCAAACGCAAGGCTTGCTTTGCGCGGTTATCGCCCTTGTTGGATTGTCCTTCTAAGCGGGCTTTGCGGGCTGATACGAGAGCGATCTCAGCCATGGAAAAAAATCCATTCAGCAGGATCAGAAAGAAAAGAATCAGTAATTCATTCATACTTGATCCCGTAAAGATAAGGGCTGGGTGCATAACCTGACGGCCATCCAACCGAAAACAATCCCCAAAATGCTCCCGAAAAGAACATCGGTAGGATAATGAACACCCACATACACCTGAGAAT
>RFVQ01000401.1 GCA_009922495.1 Chitinophagia bacterium | reverse complement strand
CCATCCCCATAAAACATACTCAAGGTTGGGTATTTCTTCAGAAACAGAAAGTTTTTGTTGGCATCATACAATCGTTTTTGACGTTCAATTGAATAGACTTTGGCTTTCAACTCTGCCAAAATGGATGCCTGGTAGGCACTTCCCGTTCCCACTTCCAGTATTTTCTCAAATGGCTTAACCTGCAACAACTGGGTTTGATAAGCAACCGTATAGGGCTGTGAGATGGTTTGCTCTTCACCAATTGGAAAAGCGCGGTCTTCATAAGCTTGTTTTTCAAAAGCAGAGTCCAGAAAAAAATGTCTTGGTACATTCAAAATGGCAGACAAGACCTTTTCATCGGTGATACCTTTTGACTTAATCAGTTCTACCAACTGCTTTCGCATCCCTTTGTGCACAAAATCGTCTATTGTCGCTCTCATGAAATGAATGATGCTTTATAGTGCCAGATCCGAAATAATATCATCAATTTTTTTACCCAGTGCAGCATAGGCATCATCAAAATCAGGAATGGATTTCAATTTCCCTTGAACACTGAAATAGAATTTTATTTTGGGTTCAGTACCTGATGGACGAGCACTGACCTTGCTGCCATCTTTCAATATGAATTGGAGCACATTGCTTTTGGGAAGCTCGATTCCACATACTTGTCCGTTTGACAGATCCCTGGCTTCTCTCTTCTCATAATCATACAAACCTATTACCTCAACACCTCCCAACATCTTGGGCGGATTGTTCCTGTACTTTTCCATCATGGTTGCAATTTCCTGCTGTCCATCGCGTCCTTTCTTGGTAATGGAAATCAAGTGCTCTCTGAACAACCCGTATTCCTGGTATATTTCCTGCAATTTGGTAAATAGACTTTTCCCCTGTTCCTTTTCATAGGCTGCCATTTCACACAAGAGCGCAACCGCACTTACAGCATCTTTGTCTCTTAGCTGATTTCCGATCATCAAGCCATAAGACTCTTCCCCTCCAATGATGTAATTTTCTGTAGATTCTTTTTCTTTGATCAATTCGGCGATCCACTTGAAACCTGTTAAAACATTGTAACATTTCACTTCATTTTTTGAAGCAATGATATCAATGAGATCAGTTGTT
>RFVQ01000041.1 GCA_009922495.1 Chitinophagia bacterium | reverse complement strand
TGACAGAAAACAAAACATGTGGGTCCAGCTGCCGCTGGTATTGTATCCAGCTTATCCTGGCTGGCTATCTACAATACCCGTCGCATGGCAAGATGGCAACTATACTTTCGGCGAAATGGAAGCGATGGCCCTTTCCCACGAAAGACTTTATTTATCCTGGACGCGACTGCGTGAAGACATTGAATTGTCCTGGAAGTCAAGCGGAGATCCAAAGCTGCAATCACTCTTTCTGGAAACAAGCCAGCACCATGATTTCAAGTCATACAGCTCAACAGCGTCACAGGTATACCCAAACAAAATCATGTTGGGGAAGAACAAAGTACAGAGCATCCTATTTGTTCGACTGAAGGGGATCACACAACATAACACCAGGCTTTACTCCAATATTGTCAGCATCCCTGCCACCAGCACTACCCTGCATAGCTTTCCCAATCCGGCATCCTCCCGGCTCTTCATGGAAAAAACGGAGGAACAAAATCTGTTATTGATCCTGCAGGACGGAAAGAAATTAATCAAACCACTTAACCATGGTGAAACCCACAGTTGGATAAATGTAGAGGATCTGCCCAAAGGGATGCATCGACTGTTGCTGAAAAAAAAGGAAGACTCAGCATGGATCCTGTTTTTCAAAAATTGATCAGACAGAAAAACTTTCTCCGCAGGCACAGGTTCTGCTGGCATTCGGATTCATGAAATGAAATCCTTTGCCATCCAGGCCGTCGGAGAACTCGAGTGTTGTATTGAAAAGATACAAGATGCTTTTTCTGTCGGTCACCAACTTCATCCCACGATCCTCAAATACCTGGTCACCTGCTTTGATCTCATTGTCAAAATCCATTTTGTAAGTCAATCCGGAACATCCCCCGCTTACCACACTGACACGAACAAAATAGTCAGCACCCCTGCCTTCCGCTGCCAGCAGTTGCTCTACCCTGTTTTTCGCCTTTTCACTGATGAAGATTCCTTTCATCATGGTTCCTGTCTCCATACCATCCGGTTTTCTTCTGCAAAATTAGGATTTCCTGCATTGAAATGAATTGTACTTTAGTGCTGCCCATAAAATACTGCCATGAACAGGATCGAACACATTGCTTTTGCGGTTTCTTCACTCAAAGACTCGATCCCTCTTTTTGAGAAACTATTGGGCACCCCCTGTTACAAGACAGAAGAGGTTGCCACAGAAAAGGTTAACACTGCCTTTTTCAAAACGGGTGAAAGCAAGATAGAACTACTGGAGGGAACTGACCCCAGCTCTGTAATCGCTGCCTTTGTAAACAAAAAGGGGGAAGGAATGCACCACATAGCCTTTGGGGTAGATGACATTGAAGCGGAAGTAAAACGATTGAAAGAAGCGGGATTTGTATTCATCAATGAAGATCCCAGGCCAGGCGCTGACAACAAAAGGGTCTGTTTTCTTCATCCCAAGTCCACCAATGGTGTGCTGATTGAGCTCTGTCAGGAAATCTCCAATCCCTGATATCAGTTGATGTTCAGTTTCTCAACTGCCTGTTGCGCCGCGATCTGACTGGCATCTTTTTTATTAAAGGCTTTCCCCTGGGCAATCACTTCCCCATCCACCACTGCCGCCACAGTGAAAAGTCTTCTACCGTTTTCCATGCGCTCATCCAGGGTTTCAAACTCAAGTTGTCTGCCACCCTTGTTGGCCCAGCTGTACAATTTGTTTTTCTGGTTGATCTCTGTATTTTCCAGGTCTTCCATGAAAAGATGCGGGATGATCAGTTTCTTCAATACCCATTGCTTGGTCGCAGCATACCCCTTGTCAATATAAATGGCTCCCACAAGGGCTTCCAGGGCGTTGCCAAAGATCTGACTTGACTTGAGTGAGTTGTCATGCCGGTTAAAAGAGGTAAGCTTTTTCAATCCCATCTTAATGGCAATATCATTGAGCATTTGGCGGTTGACCATTTTGCTCCGCATTTCTGTCAGAAAGCCCTCGCCTTTGTAGGGATATTTCTTGAAAAGATAATCAGCAATGATGCCACCCAAAATGGCATCCCCCAAGTATTCCAAACGCTCATTGTTTTCAGTGGCCTTTTCTTTGACCGATCGATGGGTCAAGGCAGCTTCATAAAGACTCAACTTCCCGGGGATAAAGCCAAGGAGATTACAGATCTGCTGAAGGTAAACCCTTCTTTTTCCACTGCTGAAAAGATATACAAGACGATATAGCAAAGCTTGAATTATTAACGCATCAAGGGATGGGGATGGAGAGACCTGATGATCCTAAAGATACTTCTTTACGATGACAGATGCGTTATGACCCCCAAATCCAAATGTATTGCTGAGGGCAGCACGAACGGGGCGTTCCTGGGGCTTCCAGAAAGTAAAATTCAGTTTTGGATCCAATCCATCATCATCGGTGAAATGGTTGATGGTAGGGGGCACTATGTCATGCATGACGGCTTTGACACAGGCAATGGCTTCTATGACACCAGCTGCACCCAATAGATGGCCGGTCATGGATTTGGTTGAACTGATGTTCAAGTTATAAGCATGGTCACCAAAAACACCCAGGATGGCCTTGGTCTCCGCAATATCACCCAAGGGTGTAGATGTTCCATGCACATTGATATAGTCAATGTCCTCTGGATTCATTCCAGCATCCTGCAAGGATACACGCATCACATTCAATGCACCCAATCCTTCAGGATGGGGAGCCGTGATATGATGGGCGTCTGCAGTTGCACCACATCCTGCAATCTCTGCATAAATGGTGGCGCCTCTTCTGACGGCATGCTCATATTCTTCCAGGATAAGACATCCGCTTCCCTCACCCATGACGAAACCATCACGGTCTTTGTCAAATGGACGGGAGGCTGTTTTGGGGTCATCGTTGCGTTCGCTCAGGGCCTTCATGGCATTGAATCCGGCAACACCCGCATCGGATATGACCGCTTCACTGCCACCGGCTACAATGATATCTGCCTTGCCCAACCGGATATAATGAAAAGCCTCGATCAGGGCATGGGTGGAGGAGGCACAGGCACTGACAACGGCGAAGTTGGGGCCCCTGAATCCATGTCTCATGGAAATATGACCAGCGGCGATGTCCAGGATCATTTTGGGAATGAAGAAAGGATTGAAACGAGGCGTTCCGTCTCCTTTTGCATAGGCCATTACTTCCTCCTGGAAGGTGATCAAACCACCGATTCCGGAAGAGAAGATCACGCCGGCACGATCTGGATCAATATTGTCTTTGTTGATTCCCGCTGCTTGTATTGCCTGATCGCTGGAAACGATGGCCAATTGAACAAAACGGTCCAGTTTCCTGGCCTCTTTTCTGTCCAGGTAGGCAACAGGATCGAATCCCTTTACCTCACAGGCAAAACGGGTCTTGAATTTGCTTGCATCAAAGAGGGTTATGTCATCCGCACCGGAAGTACCATTGAGGAGACCATTCCAGTACTCATCAACAGTATTTCCAATGGGGGTGATGGCACCGATACCGGTGACAACTACTCTCTTTAATTCCATATTCAAGAATAAAATGGAGAATATTTAATTACTTGGAATGCTCTTCCAGGTATGAAACAGCCTGACCAACAGTTGTGATGGTTTCAGCTTGCTCATCAGGAATAGAAATGTTGAATTCTTTTTCAAATTCCATGATCAGTTCCACAGTGTCGAGGGAATCAGCACCGAGGTCATTGGTGAAAGAAGCCTCTGGGGTCACTTCGTTCTCATCAACACCGAGTTTGTCAACAATAATTTTCTTTACTCTTGTTGCAATGTCTGACATGATTGTATTTTTTGGTTTAATGGGGGCAAAAATAAACTATTTGCGAGAAAAACAATTTTTCCGATGAATTTATCAGCATTTATTTTTAAACAAAACAATATTACATCTCCTTGATAATCAATGGGTGAAAAGAAACCAGTTGAAAAATATTTTTAAAAAATATTCGCCGGTTTGTTCAACGAACGATTGGTTTTACTTCTGGATTTTTATTAACTTGAAACATGGCGTTGAGATTCATCGATTACGGATCCCCCGAGTACAAGGAAATGATTGCTCTCAGAATGGAAATTCTGAGAAAGCCATTGGGACTTTCCTTCAACGAAGAGGATCTGGCCAAAGAGAAAGACGATATCCTATTGGGCGCCTTTGAGGATGATCAATTGGTTGCCTGTTGCATCCTTACCAGGGTATCAGAGGAAACCTGTAAACTTCGACAAATGGCTGTCCACGAAAAAATGCAGCGCAACGGAATTGGAGCAGCCCTGATGCACTTTGCAGAAAACGTTGCCCGTGATGCAGGCTTCAAGAGCATGATCATGAATGCCAGGAAAACAGCCCAGGGATTTTATGAAAAATTAGGATACAAAGCGGATGGGAATGAATTCATTGAGGTGACCATTCCGCACTATGAAATGAGAAAAAATATCATCTAGGCCCTGCTGATATGGGTGCGAAAAATCTCTCTTGCTTCCTCCAACTCTTCCTGTCCCGATAAAGCGTCCTTGGGAATCAGAAAAAAACTTTTGTTATCAAAATAAAGGTGGAAAAAACCGGGCGTTTCATAATAGCTGCTGAATTCGCGCCAGGCCCAGCTTTTGGTACCATTGGACGTTTGAATAAAAAAATGTTGGGGGGAGATGGTCACTTCAAAGTTGTCCTTGAAGGTTTTGCTTTTCCGGTAGATCAAAGCGGGCAACCAAATCCAATAGGCCACCATCATCGACAACCATAAAACAGAACTCATCAAAAAGGGCAAGGGCTGAATGAGTTTCAAGCCGTAGAGAACACCTGCCAACAGCGCAAAAACATTGACAAGAATCATCATCAGCTTGATCTCCCTCCTGGAAAAGAAATGGTACCGCAGTGCCTGCAGTACCTTTCCTTTGTTATAGCTTATGTTGATTTTCACACCTACCGATTAGCTGCATCCCATGCTGTTACCACAGTTGAGACATTTGTAACAGGTGCCGCTTCTGACGGTGATATGTCCACAGGTATTACAAGCCGGCGCATCACTCTGCATGCTCTTCATGTATTCCTGTGTGCTGTTCTCTGCCTTCACTGCCACAGGAGCCTTGCTGGCTTTGGGGGCAGCCGCTGCTGCAGGTGTGGTGGCGACCACTCTTACATCAGAAAGTTCAGGACCCGCATCATCCCATTCGTCATTACCGGTATTCATCACTTCCGGCCTGTCCAATACATGAACAAGGTCTGTTCTGTCAAGGTACTCGTAAGCCAGGCAACGGAACACAAAGTCAACAATAGAGGTAGTAGACTTGATGTTTGGATGGTCTACCATGCCAGCAGGTTCAAACTTGGTGAAGACAAACTTCTCTACAAATTCTTCGAGAGGAACACCATATTGGAGGCCTACAGATACCGCGATGGCGAAGCAGTTCATGAGGCTGCGAAGGGTTGAACCTTCTTTTGCAAGATCGATGAAGATCTCACCAAGGGTATTGTCACCATATTCACCGGTACGGAGGAAGATGGCCTGTCCGTTGATCTTGGCTTTTTGTGTGAAGCCCCTGCGCTTGGTAGGCAACGCTTTGCGTTCTACGATCCTGGAGAGCTGGCGCTTCAGTTTGGTATCAGGGGAAGCCTGCATCCGCTTGTTGAGTTCATTGAGCAACTCATCAACGGTAAGCTTGCTTACGTCAATAAAGGGACTGTCTCCTGCTGAAGCTGATGCTTCTTCCTCTTTGGATTCTTCCTCAGTAGCTTTGCTGTCGCTCTTGTTGCTAAGCGGCTGGCTGAGCTTGGAACCATCGCGGTACAAAGCACAGGCCTTGAGCCCCAGTTCCCAGCTGAGCATGTAGCAATCTGCAATCTCATCGATGCTTGCTTCATTGGGGAGGTTGATGGTCTTGGAGATGGCACCGCTGATGAAAGGCTGTGTTGCACCCATCATGCGGATATGTCCGTGTGCATGGATATAACGCTCTCCTTTCTTGCCACATTTGTTGGCACAATCAAATACAGGATAGTGTTCAGGCTTCAGGTGTGGAGCGCCCTCGATGGTCATGGTACCGCAGACATAGTCATTGGCAGCATCGATCTGTGCACCGGTGAATCCAAGTGCCTGGAGCATGTTCCACTCGAAGTTGAAATATTGCTCTGGTTTGAATCCAAGGCGTTGGAGACACTCTTCACCCAGCGTATAAACATTGAAAACAAATCCGATCTCAAATGCTGACAAGACCGCAGCATCAAGTTTTTGGATCTCTTCTGCGATGAATCCTTTTTCACTCAGCGTCTGGTGGTTGATGAAAGGCGCACCCGCAAAGGAGGCAGCACCTACTGCATACTTGATGATGGCATCCTGCTCAGCAGCAGAATATTTCAGGTTGGCAAGGGCTTGGGGAACGGACTGGTTGATGATCTTGAAATAGCCCCCACCGGAAAGCTTCTTGAACTTCACCAAAGCAAAATCAGGCTCAACACCGGTTGTATCGCAATCCATCACGAGTCCGATTGTACCAGTAGGAGCAATAACAGTAGTCTGCGCATTGCGGTAACCATATTTCTCACCCAACTCTACAGCATCGTCCCATGCCTTGCAGGCTGCGTTCAAAAGGTAATCAGGACAATCCTTGGCTTTGATTCCCTGAGGCTTGATGCTCAATCCTACATAAGCGCCTTCTGCATCGTAGGCAGCAGCACGGTGGTTGCGCATAACCCTGAGCATGTCTTCCCTGTTCTCTTTGAATCGAGGGAAGGGACCGTGGATCTTGGCAATCTCAGCTGAAGTTTTGTAGGATATACCGGTCATGATCGCAGTGATGGCGCCGGCTATGCCTCTTGCTTCGTCACTGTCATAAGGAATGCCGCTCACCATCAGCATGCTGCCGAGGTTGGCATAACCCAAACCAAGGGTGCGGTAATCATAGCTGAGCTGCGCTACTTCCTTGCTGGGGAACTGCGCCATGAGAACGGAGACCTCCAGTACGGTGGTCCACAACCTTACGGTATATTCAAAGCCTTTTACATCAAATGTATTGTCGTCTTCATTGAAAAACTTCCTGAGGTTGGCAGAGGCCAGGTTACAGGCGGTATTGTCGAGGAACATGTACTCGCTACAAGGGTTAGAAGCCCTGATGGGGCCGCCTTGGGGACAGGTATGCCACTCGTTGATCGTAGTATCATATTGGGTTCCGGGATCAGCACAACGCCATGCAGCATAAGCGATCTTGTCCCACAAAGCCTTGGAGGAAACTTTTTTCATCACCCTTCCATCCATTCTTCCGGTCAATTCCCAATCTTCTCCCTTTGCCAATTTTTCAAAGAAGGCATTGGGGATCCTAACAGAGTTGTTGGAGTTTTGTCCACTTACTGTGCGATAGGCCTCTCCCTCATAATCACTGGAGTAACCTGCAGCAATCAAGGCAGCCACTTTCTTTTCTTCCTCTACTTTCCAGTCGATGAAAGTCTCGATCTCAGGATGGTCCAGGTCCAGACATACCATTTTGGCGGCACGACGGGTGGTGCCCCCGCTTTTGATGGCACCGGCAGCGCGGTCACCGATCTTCAGGAAGCTCATCAATCCTGAAGAAGTACCACCACCGCTCAGTTTTTCACCTTCGCCACGGAGGTTGGAGAAATTGGTTCCTACGCCGGATCCATATTTGAAGATCCTGGCCTCACGCACCCAAAGGTCCATGATACCCCCCTCGTTCACCAGGTCATCGTCAACACTGAGGATGAAGCAGGCATGGGGCTGGGGACGCTCGTAAGCGGAAGTTGATTTTTTCAGCTGACCGTCTGTTTGGTCAACATAATAATGGCCCTGTGGTTTTCCTTTGATGCCATAGCTCTCATGGAGACCGGTATTGAACCACTGGGGGGAGTTGGGTACACAGGCCTGGTTGAGGATGCAATAAACCAGCTCTTCGTAGAAAACCTGTGCATCATCGGATGAAGCAAAATATCCATAGCGCTCACCCCATACCCTCCAGCAGTTGGCCATGCGGTGGGCCACCTGCTTGGCTGATGTTTCCCTTCCCAAGGAACCATCCGGCTGAGGAACGCCGGCTTTCCTGAAATATTTTTGTGCCAGGATGTCTGTGGCAATTTGGCTCCACTGCTTGGGAACCTCTACATTGTTCATTTCAAATACAACCTCACCACTGGGGTTGCGGATCACCGAGGTCCGGTAATCGTAATCGAACATTTCATACACACTCACTTCATTGGAAGTAAAATGTCTGCTGAATTTCAGCCCCTGGCTGGATGCAGTGTTTTTAGTCTTGTTGGCCATTAGTCCTGTATATTAAGTTTGTATAAATTCTACCTTGAAACGAAAAGAGGCAGAGTACGAAAATATCCCCCCCACACGGCATGGCAAACCCCTAAATATCAACACCCTGTTGATAACCCACAGCAATCCGCTTCTGCAAAGGTTTTGGCGTTTTATTCACCCTGTATGTAAAAAAAATTTTGGCTGGATACCGGAAATTCAATAACAAAGAAAGACAACCGATAAAGAACAAAAGATGATTAAAATCATCTTGACGGAACAAACAATGTTTAGATTTGTAAACCCGAAAAACATGAACTTGAAATTCTGTTATACATTCTATTTTGTTTCTGTTGTCGTCGTCAGCTCAAATCTAGTACAGGCACAGGTTTCCAAGTTCAGTGGATGGACTGCATTGATCAGTACGATCAAGATCAATCCATCGGTGAACATCATCTTTGATGCACAAATACGATCAGCTGATCAATGGCAAAATATTGAAACGACAATCATAAGACCGGGAATATCTTTTGCGATCGATAAAAAATCATCCCTTTCATTTGGACTGGCACTCATCAAAAACAAAAAAAGAGTGACAGGAATTGAAGACATGGTAGCCGACAACAGGGCTTGGCAACAGTGGCTGTTGAATCAACCCCTTCGCGTGAATTCTTTGCAACATCGTATCAGACTGGAAGAGCGCACCATCCCAACCATCTATGCAGAAGGAAATGAATTGAAGAAAAAAGATGGAAAATTCAACACAAGGCTCCGGTATTTCAACCGATATGCTTCCGGATTCACCCAAAAGGGTAAGCTTGAAAAAGGTCCCTACTGGATCATACAAAATGAATTCTTTTTCAATTTCGTCGGAGGCAGATATGCAAATGGAAAAATATTCGACCAAACCAGAACATTCGCCGGAGCAGGATGGAAATTTTCAAAAGCGATCGACATTGAAATGGGTTACATGTTGCAGTATATTGAGGGACGAGGCAAGAGTTATACCAACAACCATATCATGCAACTCTCCTCATTCCTCAGATTGTAAAAAGTTTTTCGCACTTTTGCAGGAGATCGAACCTGATGAAGACAGCCGTTTACAATAGCATCCTGAATCGCAAGAAAGAACAATCAAAATCTTTCGCGGTTTTGGTTGACCCTGACAAAATCCGTCAGGAGCAAGTAGGACACCTATTGGATCAATGCAACAAGGCTTCTGTAGACCTGATCTTGGTTGGGGGCAGTTTGGTAGTGAGCGAACAAATGGAAAGCCTGGTAACCCTTATCAAAAAAGAATCCTCCATTCCTGTGGTTCTTTTCCCGGGCAGTCCCTCCCAAGTCACCCCTGCTGCCGATGCGCTGCTTTATTTGTCTCTTATCTCAGGTAGAAACCCGGAACTGCTTATCGGACAACATGTAATATCTGCCCCCATTGTTCGCAAAAGCGGATTGGAAATCATGTCTACCGGTTACATGGTCATCGATGGTGGTGCCCCAACAACCGTTTCTTACATCAGCAATGCAACTCCGATTCCGAGCGACAAAAATGAAATAGCCGTCTGTACCGCCATGGCTGGTGAGATGCTGGGCATGAAACTGATATACATGGATGCCGGTAGTGGTGCAAAAAATCCCATTGCGACATCCATGATCCAATCCGTCTCTCAACACATCAGCATCCCACTGATCGTTGGAGGCGGAATACGGGATGCTGAACAGGCTTTCAAAAGCGCAAGTGCCGGTGCAGACATCATAGTCGTGGGCAATGCCATCGAAAAGGATGATTCACTGATCCTGGAAATGGGGAATGCCATACACAGTGCTTCCCGACTGGTCCCCTAGACCCGCCAGAACAAATTATTGGGTGATTTTGACCAGTTATTCTGGAAAATTCAGTTTATTTGTAGTCTAATTTTTCATACTTACCAGACAGAACAAGAAAAATGAAAAAAAACCTGACCTCCTCATCAATAGCAGAAACGCTTCCTGCCGTTTCCATGCGTTGGGTTTTTACTGTGCCTAACGGAACAGTTTTTTTAAGCCGACCGGTTCCATTTTTGGTACGACGTTGATAGATACCACCCCCCAGCATTTCGACGAAGTCGCATGACCGGAAGAGCATCTCAGGTGTTCATCCGGCCCAATTAATTTTTTCAATCTCCCAAAATGGACCAAGCACAAAAACAGGAATTCGATATCATCATAGCAGATGCCTCTCACTTCAGGTATGCAGAAGAGATCTGTCTTGAAATGGAAGAGTCTGCCAAGGCCAGGGGCACGGGCATTGCAAAAAGAAGTCCGGATTATATCCGTCAAAAAATGGAAGAAGGCAAGGCAGTGGTGGCCCTTACCCGCACGGGAGAATGGGCAGGCTTTTGTTATATCGAAACCTGGAGCCATGGTGAGTATGTAGCCAACTCGGGGCTTATTGTAAAACCAACACTGAGAAAGAGTGGCTTGGCCAAAATGATCAAGAATAAAATATTTGAACTCAGCAGGACTAAATATCCTGACGCCAAGATATTCGGTCTTACCACTGGACTTGCCGTCATGAAAATCAATTCAGACTTGGGATACGAGCCTGTCACCTATTCTGAATTGACACAGGATGAAGCATTCTGGGCAGGCTGTAAGAGCTGCATCAACTATGAGATCCTGATGAGCAAAGAAAGAAAAAACTGCATGTGCACTGCCATGTTGTTCGATCCCAAAGACCATTACAAACCAGAAGAAACCAAACAGTATTTCGAAGAAAACTCAAAAGGTTTCGAAAGACTTTTCAAAATCAAAGAGTGGCGCTTGCTCAAACCTTTCCTAAAAAAGGATGAGGGCAAATCCAAGATCATTAAATCCTTTTTCTCAGGCTTCATCAACATATAAAGCAAAAAGATATGTCAAAAAAAATTGTATTGGGTTTCAGCGGAGGATTGGACACCACCTTCTGTGTGAAATATCTTTCAGAAGACAAAGGATACGAGGTTCACAGCATCATTGTGAACACTGGTGGATTTTCAGATGATGAACTCGCTAAAATTGAAGAACATGCGCACAAGTTGGGGGTTGCATCCCATACAACCGTGAATGCCGTTAAAACCTATTATGACCGCATCATCCGCTACCTGGTTTATGGCAACGTTCTCAAAAACAATACTTATCCCCTGAGCGTCAGTGCGGAACGACTGAGCCAGGCCATTCACATTGCAGAACATGTTCAAAAACTGGGTGCAGATGCTGTAGCCCATGGAAGTACCGGTGCAGGAAACGACCAGGTAAGGTTCGACATGGTATTTCATATCATGATACCGGGTGTGGAGATCATCACCCCCATCCGTGACCTGAAATTGAGTCGTGAGCAGGAAATTCAATACCTGCAGGACAAAGGGGTGAACATGAATGCTGAAAAAGCACTTTATTCGATCAACAAAGGACTTTGGGGAACCAGTGTGGGGGGGAAAGAAACCCTCTCCTCCAAAGGCATGTTGCCTGAATCCGCTTGGCCAACGCAAGTGACCAAACAAGACGCAGAAGAAGCAGTCCTTGGTTTTGAAAAAGGAGAACTGACCAGTGTCAATGATAAAAAATTTGAGCACCCATCACAAGCCATACAATATTTACAGACGTTGGCCGGACCCTTCGGTATCGGAAGAGATATTCATGTGGGAGACACCATCATCGGCATCAAAGGAAGGGTTGGATTTGAGGCAGCAGCCCCCATGGTGATCCTGAAAGCGCACCACGCATTGGAAAAACATGTTTTGACCAAATGGCAATTGCAGTGGAAGGATACACTCTCTCAATTCTATGGCAACTGGTTGCATGAAGGCCAGATCCTGGATCCTGTCATGCGCGACATTGAAGCTTTCCTGGAACATTCACAGCAAAATGTTTCCGGAAAAGTATTTGTCCAACTCATGCCCTATCGCTTCCAGATCATCGGCATCGAATCATCCTTTGACCTGATGAACAGCAAATTTGGCAAATATGGCGAAATGAATTCCGGTTTCACCGGCGAGGATGTGAGAGGCTTTAGCAAGATTTTCGGCAACCAGACCATCATCTGGAATGCAGTCCAACAAGAAAATAAAAACCAATAAAAATTCTTTTATGCACAAGGGTATCAGGATAGGCATCATCGGTGGAGCAGGGTATACCGGCGGTGAATTGATCCGCCTGCTGCTCCTGCATCCGTTGGCGGAGATTGCCTTCGTTCACAGCAAGAGCAATGCCGGCAATCCCATCCATCAGGTGCACCAGGACCTGCTTGGATCGACTGATCTTCAATTTACCCATGAAATAGATCATGACATTGAGATACTCTTTCTCTGTCTTGGCCATGGTGAGTCCACAAAATTTTTACAAGAAAATTCAATAGCCCCGTCTGTCCGCATCATCGACCTGGCCAATGATTTTCGTCTTGAAAAAAATGCCAAACAATTCAACCGGAATTTTGTCTATGGCTTGCCCGAGTTGAACCATGATGCCATCCTCCAGGCACATCATATCGCCAATCCGGGCTGTTTTGCCACAGCCATACAACTGGGTTTATTGCCCTTGGCGCAAGCTGGTACCTTGAACAATGTTTACACTACCGGCATCACAGGATCAACGGGAGCAGGACAATCCTTGACGGCAACCAGTCATTTCAGCTGGAGAGCCAACAACATCCAGGCTTATAAAACATTGACCCATCAGCATGTTGCAGAAATACACCAATCCCTTTCTCAACTGCAAAAAAACGATGCTGCAGCTGTTCATTTTGTACCCTGGAGAGGAGATTTTACAAGGGGGATTTTCGTTTCATCAACCATTGAAACAGCGCTTGACCTCAAGGCACTGAACAGCCTTTACAAAGAATTTTATCAGGACCAACCCTTCACCATCATTTCCGAACAACCCATCTCCCTCAAACAAGTAGTCAATACCAACAAATGTCTCCTTCATATTGAAAAAGAAGGAAACAGAGCAGTGGTGCACAGTGTCATCGATAATCTTTTGAAAGGAGCCAGCGGACAAGCAGTGCAGAACATGAACATCATGATGGGTTGGGAACAGACTACAGGCCTTCACCTTAAACCCCTTGCGTTTTAACAAAATACCATGAAAGCAACTATCATTGGAGCAGGGAATATAGGACTGGCACTGGCAGCAGGTTTGGTGGAAAGCGAAACCTGCAAGCCCAATGACATCACGTTGACCAGAAGAAATATCAAATCTCTTGCCGATTGGCAGAAAAAAGGATTCAAGGCAGAAGCTGACAACAAAAAAGCCATTGCAAATGCCGATACCATTTTTGTTTGTGTACTTCCCCAGCAATTGAATGAGGTACTCGAAACGATCAAGAATGATATCGATACCAAAAACCAATTGATTGTTTCAGTGGTCACCGGTGCACATACTTCCGTTTTCAAGGAAATCATTGGCGAAAAATCGAGAATCATTCGGGCCATGCCCAACACAGCCATGAAAGTGAGAGAGAGCATGACATGCCTCTCCTCCTCCAATGCTACACAGAAGGACATCAACATGGTACAGGCATTGTTCAATACCATGGGGCAAAGCATCATCATTGAAGAAAGCATGATGAGTGCTGCTACTGCACTCTGTGCCTGTGGCATCGCCTTCTTCCTTCGCACCATTCGTGCAGCATCACAAGGGGGTGTAGAGATTGGCTTCCATGCAGAAGAAGCTGTCAGGATCGCCGCACAAACTGCATTGGGTGCAGCCAAATTGCTCACAGAAAACAAGAGTCATCCCGAACAGGAGATCGACAAAGTGACTTCTCCAAAGGGATGTACGATTGCAGGTCTCAATGAAATGGAACACCAGGGCCTGAGCTCTGCCATGATCAAAGGCATCAAGCTATCCTCCAATATCGCCAACAACTTATACAAGGCATCATGAAACCATTTGACGTTTACCCACTCAACAATATCACCATCACCAAAGCCCTGGGCTCGAGGGTATGGGATGACCAGGACAACGAATACCTGGATCTTTATGGAGGGCATGCCGTGATCAGCATTGGTCATACCCATCCGCACTGGGTTAAAAGGATCGAAGAACAATTGCACAAAATTGCCTTCTACTCTAACTCCATCAAGATACCC
>RFVQ01000005.1 GCA_009922495.1 Chitinophagia bacterium | reverse complement strand
TCATTGGGATTGACAAAAACTCTCAACCGAATGGTATTCATGCCCAGCGACTTCAGGATCTTCAGACAATCATTGGGCTTCCCTTCCTTATCCTTGAAGACATAGCCAGATGCCTCCATCTGAGGCAACCAGCTCACATCTGCTCCTTTGGCAAAAACATCTTGTGTCATTCCTTGAAACCCAATCCCAACAAAAAGAAAAAAAAGCAGGCAACGCTTCTTCATATATCAACCCAACATTTATAAATTGACTTTCTTGTAAATCCCCATTTCACTGAAGGTAACAGCAACAGGTGAAGCCGTTACCCTTATCCTCAATCCAGTTGCAGTAATGGGAGCATCCAGCGCAATGATCCGGCAGGCTCCTATGGAAGTTGCCGCTGCAATTTTTTTCCAAGATCCATCGATCATGGCCTCTACTTCAAAGGATTCAATTCTTTGTCCCAGGGGGATGTATTCTCTCAACCTGATCAGATCAAAAGTCTGTGCCGTTTTCCAACTGGCCTCGATAAACGGTGTATGGGCCTCCTCTTTAGAAGCCCAATAGGTATTCCAATTGTTGTCAGTTAAATATGTGAGGGGATAATCCTTGCCCCTGGTATCACTGGCCTTGATTTGAGCAGTAGACAAGAGATTGTTTTGAAAACTACCCGCTACCAACTTGCCAAATCCCTCCAATGATCTTACATCTTCCTCATCCAACAGGCCCCTGGTATCAGGAGCAATTCCCAAATCCAGCGCTGCTCCCCTGCCTACACTTTTCAAATACAGTGTGAACAATTGTTCAGCTGATTTGCTCTTCCCTTTTTGCTCCGGATGCCAGAACCATCCTGGTCTCAAAGGAACATCACATTCAGCGGGCACCCAATTGTTGCCACCCCGGGTACCAAATGGATTTTGAGTATGATCAAGGTTTCCAGGAAATGTCATGCTCTCCCCTTTTGCTGGAACAGGAGTGAAGGTGGCCCAGGAAGTCTCACCGGCAAAGCCACTTTCGTTGCCTACCCAACGCACATCCCAACCGATATCACTGAACAAATTGGCCATGGGTTGTAGCTTTCTCGTAATAGCCCAGGTGGTATCCCAGGCATAATAAGTATTGCGGTCAATCTTCTTGGTTGTTCTGGCGCCACCATAGTAGCCATCACCGCCATTGGCACCATCGTGCCATGACATGAACAATTCACCATATTGGGTATACAACTCTCTTAATTGTTCTCTATACACTTTGACATAATCAAAACTGCCATACAATGGATTGTTTCTATCCCATGGAGAGCAATAAACACCAAACTTCAGCCCTGCCTTGCGACAGGCCTGTTCGAATTCCCTTACCATATCACCTTTCCCGTTTCGGAAAGGTGACTGACTGATATTATAGGAAGTCGTCTTGGTGGGCCATAAAGCAAACCCATCATGATGTTTGGCCACGAGTACCAGTCCTTTCAAACCGCCGGCCTTAAAAGCTGCAACAATTTTGTCTGCATCAAAATCTTTGGGGTTGAAGATGGCAGGATTGGCATCTCCATATCCCCATTCCTTGTTCTCGAATGTGGTGGGTGTAAAATGCACCAATCCATACACTTCAGTTTCATGCCATTTCAATTGTCTTGGAGAAGGCAAAGCCCCATAGGGTGTCGGTGCTTTTTGGGCAAAGGAAAAAATCGAAGCAAACAAAAAAAGAAGGATTGTACCGAGTGAGAAAAGGGACTTCATGTATAGGATTTTGGTGAATAAATATATCCAATCGATGCCATCTCTTGAAATGTTTTTGAATTTATGTTTTGATGTGAAATAAATGGGTTCTTATGTGTAAATTGTTGCTCCATTAAAACAACAAAATGTCTTCTTCTCCCTTTGAATTGGCCTCCCCCTATGTGATGGTTACCGGAGGCGCCAGTGGCATTGGCCTATCCATTGTCAAACTTTTTCAGCAACAAGGTGCCTACGTGGATATACTGGACCTTTCAAAACCAGATGCAGCAACCATTGCATCCATGGGCTTGGATCCACAGAAAGTTCATTTTCACGAAATCGATATTACTGACCAGCAGGCAGTAAAGAATATTGTATCGGTGATCGCCATACAAAGAGGCATTGGCATACTGATCAACAATGCGGGGATTGCCAACATAGGAAATGCAGTGAATACCAGCGAAGCGGATTTCATGAAGGTCTTCAATGTAAATGTAAGGGGTGCCTACAACTGCATGCATGCAACGATCCCCTTCATGGAAGAACAAGGAGAAGGCGTCATCCTCAACATGGCATCGATCGCCGCAACACTAGGGATCACAGATCGATTTGCCTATAGCATGAGCAAGGGTGCTGTTTTGTCTATGACCTTGAGCGTCGCAAGGGACTACATCAAAAAAGGAATCCGCTGCAATGCCATCTCCCCTGCCCGTGTGCACACTCCTTTTGTAGACGGCTTCCTGAACAAACATTATCCTGGTCAGCAACAAGAGATGTACAACAAATTATCCGCCAGCCAACCCATCGGCAGGATGGGAACACCTGATGAGATCGCCACACTGGCCTTTTTCCTCTGCAGCAAACAGGCTTCCTTTATCACCGGATGCGATTATCCTATCGACGGAGGCTTCACCCGATTAAACAATTGATATATGAAACTATTTAGATTCAACAAAGCCGGCCAAAAGGGTCTGGGCATGGTAGACAGCCATGGAAAATCCATTGATATCAGCGATGCAGCCATGGACCTGAATGAAGATTTCTTTGGGCAGGATGGATTGAAAAAATTGCAGTCATGGATCATCAGCCATGCCAACCAATGCCCGGAAATAACAGAAGAAATACAATATCTCTCCTGTATTGCCCGACCCTCCAAAATCATCTGTGTTGGACTTAATTATGCGAAGCATGCAGAAGAAAGTGGAATGGCAGCACCCAAAGAACCGGTTCTGTTCTTCAAAAGCACCACTGCCCTGTGCGGCCCCAATGATCCCGTGATCATTCCGAAACATTCGGTCAAAACCGACTGGGAAGTAGAACTGGCCGTGATCATCGGCAAGAAAGCCACCTATGTGAATGAAAGCAATGCCATGGAATATGTTGCCGGCTATTGTCTGCACAATGATTACAGTGAAAGGGAATTTCAATTGGAAAGAGGTGGACAATGGGTGAAAGGCAAAAGCTGTGACAGTTTTGCACCCATGGGCCCCTACTTTGTGACCAGAGATGATGTAGCTGATCCTCACAACCTTCATTTGTGGCTGGACGTGAATGGCAATCGCATGCAGGACTCCAGCACATCTGACCTGATTTTCAACATACCCCACCTGGTCAGTTATATCTCTCAGTTCATGACGCTCTTGCCGGGCGATGTGATCAGCACAGGAACACCTGCGGGCGTGGGATTGGGACAAAAACCGGAGCCTTGGTATTTGAAAGCGGGTGATAAAATTCACCTGGGTATTGAAGGATTGGGTGAACAGCATCAAACTGCGATTGCCCATGCGGATTGATGCGCATCAACATTTTTGGAACCATGATCCCGTTAGGCATGCCTGGATCGATGACTCCATGTCCAGGATCAGGAGGGATTTTAGTCCGGGTGATCTCGCCCCACTCCTTCATGAACTCGCGATCGATGGCACCATTGCCGTTCAGGCAGATGAAACCATGGAGGAAACTTCCTTCTTATTGGGACTTGCCCAAAAAAATGATTTCATCAAAGCGGTGGTAGGATGGGTTGATTTCAACCAAGGCGATATCCATGAAACCCTGGCATCCTTGAAATCACATACCAAATTGGCCGGGTTTCGTTGCATCATGCAAGGCAAACCGGATGAGCTGTATTTGCGCAATGCTGCATTTATACAAAAACTAAAGTTGCTCAAAGCGTTGGATTTCAGCTACGACCTGCTTGTCTACCATGATCAAATGGGATCTTTGTTGCATTTCGTTGAAAAACTCCCAGAAAACCGGCTGATACTGGATCATATTGGCAAACCCGATATCAAATCCGGAAACATAAAGGAATGGAAAGATCATATTCGCATCCTTGCCCAGCATCCCGGAATCTATTGCAAGATCAGTGGCATGATCACGGAGGCAAAATACCATGACTGGAACTATGACCAGCTCATTCCCTACATGGAAACCGTGGCAGAATATTTTGGCATGGACCGAATCTGTTTTGGAAGCGATTGGCCGGTTTGTCTGGTTGCAGGCAACTATAAGCAGGTTTATGATGTGGTGGATAGATTTTCGATGCAATTGAGCACAGAAGAAAAGCGTAAATTGTTTGGACTGAACGCAAAGGATTTTTATAAATGTTGATATGGACCTGAATCTTAGCAAAAAAATCATTCTGGTTACCGGCGGAGCCAAAGGAATCGGAGAAGGCATCACGAGGGTATTGGCAGCTGAAGGTGCCTTCCCTGTGATCATCGGCAGAAATGCCAACGACAACCAGGAGCTGATCAAAGCCATTGGAACCGGTGCAGAAGTTACCGCAGCATTGCAAGACCCTGATCAGTGTGCTGCCGCTGTCAACGCCGTTGTTGCCCGCTTTGGCAGAATAGATGGTGTTGTGAACAACGCTGGCATCAATGATGGTATTTCATTGGAACATGGCTCTTACGAGGGTTTTATTCAATCGCTTCACAACAACCTTGTTCATTATTATCTGATTGTAAAAGCGGCCCTGCCTGAGTTGATCAAATCCAAGGGAGCGATCGTCAACATCAGTTCTAAGGTTGCTGAAACAGGTCAGGGAGGAACATCCGGATATGCCGCAGCAAATGGCGGAAGAAATGCACTCACCAGAGAATGGGCGGTAGAGTTGTTGAAATACGGAATCCGTGTCAATGCAGTAATCGTAGCAGAATGTTATACACCCTTGTATGACCGCTGGATCAAATCCCTTCCCAATCCAGAGGAAACCCTGAGAAAAATTGAAGAGCGCATACCCCTGGAAAAAAGAATGACCACCGCAAATGAAATTGCGAATACCGTTGCCTTTCTTTTGTCCGACCGATCCTCCCATACTACCGGACAACTTATCCATGTAGACGGTGGATATGTGCACCTAGACAGAGCAGCCCTTACCTAAAATCCAACCAACATGACAACCAAAAAAACGACTGCTTACCTGATTCCCTTCATTCTTGTCACCAGCCTTTTTTTCCTATGGGGTATTGCCAATAACCTGAATGGCATCCTCATCCCCCATCTCAGAAAGGCCTTGCAGCTCACCAATATGCAATCCACCTTTGTGGATACTGCTGTCTATCTCGCCTATTTTTCAGCAGCCATCCCTGCTGGTATGTTTTTGAAGAAATACGGATACAAGAAAGGGATCATTTTTGGATTGCTGCTGTTCAGTGCAGGCGCTTTCCTCTTCATCCCTGCTGCCAATATCAGGGCTTTTGAGGTATTCCTGATTGGATATTTTATCATCGGCTTTGGCCTTACTTTTCTCGAAACAGCGGCCAATCCTTATGTAACAAGATTGGGCGATCCTGAAGGAGCTACCAGAAGAATCAACCTTGCGCAATCCTTCAATGGTCTTGCTGCAGCCATGGGGCCTGCCATGGGAACGATTTTCATTTTGTCTGGCAAAGAATATGCTGCAGATGAGTGGCAGACACTTTCTGCGGCAGACCAGGTTGCCTACCTTACTACAGAAGCATCCGCAGTAAAGATCCCTTATCTGATCATCGCACTATCGGTCTTGGCTGTTGCCATCATTTTCATGAAATACAAGTTTCCGGAAGTAGCCGATCAGGAAGCCGGTGGCGAAGAAGACAATGGCAGCATTGGCGGAGCATTGAAGAAAAGACATCTGCGCTGGGCGGTGATAGCACAATTTTTTTATGTAGGGGCTCAAATCAGTTTCACCAGTTTCTTCATCCGGGTAGCCATCAAAAATGGTGGGTTGGATGAAAAGACCGCCGGCTATTATTTCAGCATTCTCTGGGGGGTATTGTTCATGGCCGGAAGGTTCAGCGGTACTTTTTTCATGAAGTATATCGCTCCCAACAAACTACTTTCCTTGTATGCCTTGATCTGCCTTGTATTGTCGCTCGTGGTAATGAATGTGGACGGCCCCATGATACTGATCGCTTTGGCAGGATTGTCATTCTTTATGTCGATCATGTTTCCAACGATCTTTTCACTGGGCATCAAGGACATGGGAAGCGATACCAAGCCTGCATCCTCTCTCATCATTATGTCAATCATCGGGGGTGCCATTTTCCCGGTAATCATGGGATATATCATTGACCAGTTCAACGACAACCTGCAGATAGGTTATATTGTTCCCTTGATTGGGTATGCTGTGGTATTGTATTTTGGTGTAGCTGGTTACAAACCCCAAAAGGATTGAGATGAAAACTTTTTACCTGGCATTGGATCTGGTTGACGATCCCATTCGAATTGCAGAATATGAAGCCCATCATCAAAAGGTGGCTCCTGAGATCTTAAAAAGCATCACCGACAGTGGCATCACGAACATGATCCTTTATCGCACGGGCAATCGCCTGTTCATGATCATGGAGGCTGAAGATCATTTTAGCTTTGAAGAAAAATCAAAAATGGATGCTTCCAACCCAAAAGTGCAGACCTGGGAGGCATTGATGGACACTTATCAACAAAGACTGCCCTGGTCGGCCGCCGGTGACAAATGGGTTTTGATGAAGGAAATTTTCAATTTAAAAAAACAATGATCCTTTGTAGCGTTGAAGAAAGTCCTTTTGGCCAAATGCTCATAGCATCCGAAAATGGAAGGCTGTGTTATGCCTCCTTTATTGATAACATGCAGGCAACACTGAATGGCTTGAAGTTCTACCTGATACATCAAGAGTGGGAATTGATAACGGAGAAGATCCATCATGAAATCGTACAGAAGCTTAGCGAAGAAAAAATTACTGACATTGCCGCTATGGTGAGTCCTATTGGAACTGAATTCCAGCAAACAGTTTGGAAGGAGTTGATCAAAATACCTTTTGGAGAAACCAGGACCTACCTTCAAATAGCCATGGAGATTGGCAGTCCCAATTCTGCAAGGGCTGTCGGCACTGCTATAGGAGCCAATCCAATTGCCTGGTTCATTCCCTGTCACAGGGTGATACAGACCTCCGGAGGAATGGGGGGATATCGTTGGGGCGTTGACAGAAAAAAAGAAATCCTTGAATGGGAAAGATCCCTTCATCCCTATCACAAAAAGCAGTTTACTCAAACCCGCCTCTTCCCTGATAAAGCCTGACAGGCTTATCCAGCTTCAGTTCCAATACGGTAATGTATTTATCCTGTACACCCTTGGGAACATCAATGTATACCAATCCCGGAACAGGACTCCAGGAAATTTTTCCCACTACCTTGTGAGTGAGCTTTGTACCATTTCCAACCACCTGGATATCCTTGATGGCATTGCTCAACCCTTTGAGCAGGATGGTTCCACTGGTTTGTCCCTGTAAAAAAAGAAACAATGACGTAGAATCTTTTGACAATGTTGTCGGTCCATAAAAATGCCCTTGCGCAATACCGGGCCTTGTACCGAAAATGGCTTTTTCGTGCTTTTTGTTCCATTGTCCCAATTCTGTAAGCACGTTTACCTGTTCAGCTGGTATGGTTCCATCTTCACGGGGGCCGATATCGAGCAAGAGGTTACCCCCATGACTTACGACATCAGCAAACAAGGCAATGATCTCATAGGGCGTTTTCCAATGGGTGTCTTTGTGCTGGAAACCCCAGTTGTTGTTGATGGTCATGCACAATTCCCACCAGTTGTACTTGGGTCTGGAAACCGGTACATTCTGCTCTGGTGTATCATAATCGCCATAGCCCATCAGTCGGCCATTGATGATCGCATGGGGATTTCTTTCCAAAAGGCTTTTCCTGACTTTAAGACTCTCCCATTCTTCAGCAGAGTGTTCCCAGTCTCCATCAAACCAAAAAAGATCAGGATTGAACTGATGGGAAACCTCAGCCAACTGTGATTGATAAAACTTTTTGAATCTTTCCCATCTTGCCGGATCGTTTGCCACTTTATATCGGCTGCTGTCTTTCATGAAACCAGGATAATCCGGGTGACTCCAGTCGATCAGGCTGAAATAGGCCCCGGCCTTGATGCCTCGCTTTCTGACCTCCTCATAAAAAGGTTTCAGGAGATCCCGTTTGGCAGGGGTATTTTTCACTGTACTAAAATGTTCTTCTTTGGTATTCCACAGGGCCACACCATCATGGTGCTTCGTGGTTATGACCGTATACCTTGCCCCAGATGCCTTGATGAGATCAGCCCAGGCGGCTGGATCATAACGAGCTGCTGTAAAGCCCTTGAGCTGTTGCATATAGTCCGGCCATGACATTTTTTTATTGTAGAAAGCCCAGCTCTCATCTACTCCATTGACAGCATAGATACCCCAGTGGATAAAAATACCCAGTTTGGCATCTTCGAACCATTCCATTTTTTTCCGGATGGAATCGGGTTGAATTTTTTGTTGGGAAAAAATGGTTTGAGAGAGTAAAGCGAAAGCGAAAAGAAAGGAGAAAATGCGAAACATATTCAAAAATTGATATCCGCAATTTAAGGAATTAGCCATCAAGCTGTTCCTTCTCTTTGACGGCTACCAGGTCTTCCATGTTCACTTGCAGTGGCAAGGCGCCCAGATTTACGATTGCTTTTTTGCCTCGGATCTCAGCAAGGGTTCCCACTTTGTTGTTTTGCTTCATGAGCACGAGTCCCCCAATCACCGGTGCTGTCTCCAAAGCCAAATACCGGGAGTCAAGTTTTTTCTTTTTCTTTTCAGTGACTTGTTTTTCCTTTTGGTTGAACAGCAGGGCATGAAGGTTTTTCATCAACTGCTTTTTATCCTGGTCTGATTCGGATCTTCTCCAATCAAAAACCACCTGTTTCAACTTTCTCTCCATGTCTTTGAGGTAGACCAGTTTGTCTTGCGTGATCAGGTTCTGTTGTTTCAACAGCTCCACCTGCTGCCGGTGTTTTTCTTTGTCGAGTTGTTGTGTGAGTGTTTTTTTGAGGGCATCATTTTCCTTGATCAGTTTCTGAAGATCTTTCTCCTTGGTTTCCAATTTGCGGAGATCCTGCTCCGTTCTGTTCAGGAGTTTATCCAGGGTAAAATGATTTTCATCCACCAGTTCCTTGGCACGGCTGATCAAATCCTTCGAGAGACCAATGCGCTCCGCAATGGAAAACGTATAAGAGCTTCCGGGCTTGCCAATGTTCAGTTTGTATTCTGGCAGGAGGTGCTTTTCGTCAAAGGCCATCGCACCATTGATGATCCCAGATGTTTTACTGGCCATCACTTTGAGGTTCAGGTAATGGGTGGTTACAATACCATAGGCATGCCTTTTCAACAGCTGCTCCAGGAACACTTCAGCAAAAGCCCCTCCCAGATTGGGATCGCTGCCACTGCCCAATTCATCAATGAAAAACAGTGTTCTCCCGTTGGCTTCTTCCATGAAGTGCTTCATGTTCTTCAAGTGAGAGCTATAGGTACTCAATTCGAATTCGATGCTTTGGGTATCACCTATATGGATCATGAGCTGCTTGAAGATGCCAAATACAGATCTTGGATCCGCAGGCACCAGCAGGCCGGCTTGAACCATCATCTGAAGCAGACCAGTTGTTTTCAGGCAGACTGTCTTGCCGCCTGCATTGGGACCAGAAATGACCAATATGCGGTTTTTCTCATCCAGTGTCAGATCAAGTGGTATTACTTTTTTACCAGCTTTCTTGTTGTAAAGCAAGAGCAAGGGATGTGACGCCTTGACAAGGTGGATTCCCGAAGAGTCCTTCACTTGTGGCAAATGGGCGTCCATCATTTGTGCCAGCTTTGCTTTGGCGCGGATGAAATCAAATTCACCCAAAATTTCCATGTACTGTTTTAAGAGCGGTGCATGGATGGCCAATTTTTTAGTCAGGTCGCGGAGAATCCTGTATTCCTCATCTCTCTCATCATTCTCCAGTGAAAATATTTCATTGTTGACTTCAATGGTTTCCTCCGGTTCAATGAAAGAAGTTCTGCGAGTATCACTTTCTCCATGCAGGATACCCTTTACGATCCTTTTGTGTTCCGCATAGATGGCCAGGACCCTCCGTCCATTCAGAAAGGATTCTTCAATGTCAGCAATGTATCCGGCCTTTTGCAACTTGCTGAGGATCCGTTCAAAGGAACGTCTCTGTTCATTTCGCTTCCTGTACAAAGCCATGCGGATCCTTGCCAGGTCTTCCGATGCATTGTCCACTACCCTGGCATCATCCCCTATGATCCTGTTGATCTCCTGGGGAATCGACTTTTCAAAATGGGTGATGGACAATACCTGAAAAACCGCAGCATAGCGATCCCTGCGTTCCTCATCAAACCAACGAAAAATGGAACCAATGTTTTCTGCAAGATTTCTAAATTGAATAAAAATCTCACCGGTAAGAACGGCACCCTGAATGGACAACAGTTTCAGCTCCTTTGAAAGATTGAAGACCTGATCGTGCTGAAAAGTTTGCCCCATCGCCAGGAGCTGGAGGTACTCATAACTTTGCCGCAGTTCAAGGTCAATAAAGTGTTTTCGGGTATGAACCCTGAGGTTTTCCGCTTTTTCATTTCCCAGGGCAGTACGGGTCTGTTCGATCAAAAGTGATCTAACCTTGTCAAATTCCAATTGGACCAATGCGGATTCAGGATACAACCTCATGTTAAATCAATACTGCAGGTTGCAAAAGTACAGGTAAAAGTGGCGCCGATCGTTTAAATTTGTTGGAATGAAAGCGATCATAAACCTTGCAATAACACTGGTGGTTTTTATCAGTGCCTGTGCCCAGCCAAAAGCAGATAAACCCAAAAATCAATCCAGTACAAAAACAAATAAATCCATGAACAAAGAAACCATTACACTGGGAAACGGATGTTTTTGGTGTACAGAGGCCATCTTTCAACAAGTAGAGGGCGTGATCAAAGTAACCAGTGGAAAAGGAAACCGGACATGCAGAGGTCTTGCAAATTGAATTCGATCCTGCCGTCATCACGGTGGATGAATTGTTGGAGATCTTCTGGCAGACACATGACCCTACGACTTTGAACCAGCAAGGAAATGATATAGGCCCGCAGTACCGCAGTGTCATCTTCTATCACAACGAGCAACAAAAAGCCAGGGCAGCATATTTCAAGAAAAAATTGGATGAAGCCAAAGCCTTTCCTGCTCCAATCGTTACGGCGATAGAGCCTTTCACCAATTTTTATGCGGCAGAGAATTATCACCAGGATTATTACAACCGCAATGGCAGTCAGCCCTATTGCTATTTTGTGATCAGGCCCAAGTTGGAGAAATTCGAAAAGGCATTCAAGGATAAAATGAAAAAATAAGCGATCAAAAATGAAAAGAACATTCTCCCTTCTGTTGACAGGCATGTTGGTCGGCCTGGCATCCTTCGCCCAATTGAATACCCAATCCAAAACCTATACGTTCAAAGACACCCTCCGGGGGACCCTGGGTGCAGAAAGAAACTGGTGGGATGTTCAGCATTATGCCATTTATGTTGAACCAGACTATGCCAACAAAACGATAAAAGGCAAAGTGGACATTCGGTTCAAGGTCAAATCTTCCGGTAATGTGATGCAGATAGACCTTCAGGAGCCCATGGAACTGGAAAAAGCGTATCTGGGAGACCATGCATTGCCTTACAGCAGAAAGGGAAATGCTTTTTTTGTGACGCTGGACAAAAATCTTGCTGTTGGATCAGATGCCTTGCTGGCCTTGAAATTCAGCGGCAAGGTTCAGGAAGCAATCAGACCACCTTGGGATGGTGGATGGATTTTTTCCAAAGATAAACTGGGGAGACCCTGGATGAGTGTGGCCTGTCAGGGTTTGGGAGCCAGTGTTTGGTTCCCCTGCAAGGACCACCAAAGTGATGAACCCGATCTGGGTGCAACCCTGAAAATTCAGGTAGCCGACACGCTGGTGGCTGTAGGAAACGGAAGGCTGAAAGCCAAACATGCATATGAGCAGGGCAAAACCACATGGGAATGGGAAGTGAAAAATCCCATCAACAACTACAACATCATCCCCTATATCGGAAAGTATGTTGAATTCAAGGAAACCTACGAAGGAGAAAAAGGGAAACTGGACTGTAATTATTGGGTATTGGATTACAACCTGGAAAAAGCAAAAAAACAGTTCAGCCAGGTGAAACCCATGTTGCAGGCTTTTGAACATTGGTTTGGCCCCTATCCATTCTACGAAGATGGATACAAACTGGTGGAATCCCCTCACCTGGGCATGGAACACCAGAGTGCCGTGGCTTATGGCAACGGATACCAAAATGGGTATAGAGGCAGAGATCTCTCCGGCAGTGGTTGGGGATTGAAATGGGATTTTATCATCGTGCATGAAAGTGGCCATGAATGGTTTGGCAACAATATCACCACCAATGACCTGGCGGATATGTGGGTGCACGAAGGATTCACCAATTATTCAGAAACCATTTTCACCACCTATCACCATGGCAGAGAAGCCGGTAATGCCTATGTTCAGGGAACCAGGAAACTCATACAAAATGACATTCCGATCATTGGCAAGTATGGTGTAAATGAGGAAGGATCGGGAGACATGTATTACAAAGGAGGTAACCTGATTCATTATATCCGGCAGTTGTTTGACAACGATGATCAGTTCCGTTTGGCCCTGAGGGAGATGAACCAACAATTTTATCACAAGACCATCAATTCTTCAGATGTTGAAAAATTCTGGAGCGAGAAGACTCGCAGAAACCTGACCCCATTCTTCGATCAATACCTGAGAAGCACCAAAATCCCAACCTTGGAAATAAGGAAGAACAACAAGAAAATACAATACCGGTGGACCGACTGCAACCTGGATTTTGATGCTCCTGTGGGAATAATCATAGATGGAAAAATCTTCCAAAAAATCGAACCTACTACTGAATGGAAATCATTGAAAACCAATGGCAAAATAGAGGTTGACAAAAATTTTTATGTAGGCTTTAAAAATCATAGTTGATCAGGGGTTCATCCTCCCCGCCTTCACAAATCTTTTCTTCCAGTAGGGTTCATCGAGGTCGCTGATGACAACGCCCATGGAAGTAGATGCATGCACAAATTTGTTGTTGGAGACGTACAGCCCTACATGGGAAATGCTCCTACCCTGGCTAAAAAAGACGAGATCCCCTTCTTTTAGGTCCTTTATATCGATCTCTTTGCAGAAATCTGCCTGTTCTCTGGAAGTCCTGGGCAAATTCACCCCAAAGGCATCCAATGCCAATCCCTTTACAAATCCAGAACAATCTATTCCTTCCATGGAACTGCCGCCGATCCTGTAAGGAACCCCCCACCATTGATGTACATATTCTACCAATTTTCTGTTGTTCAGGTTTTCAACTTCAATATCCAAGAGCACAGCATACCTGAAGACAACCGGGGGAAGGTATTCGATTCCCGGCATCGCATAACCGTAATGGGTCTCTGTCTGCCCATTGTCTTCCCCAATAACGACCTGTTCATTGGATTTTACCGCCCTGGACCTGGAATCAAGGGTAACGCTGATGTTGTCAAAAAAAGGGGAAGGTGTTTTCTGTTTTTTTGAGGCGGGCAATGGCTTGAACAATGAACAGGATGCCAAGGTTGACAGCAACAGCATGGCTATGTTCCTGTACAATTGAGCCCGAATGTTCACCTGTTTTTTCATCATCGTTCCTGTGGAAAAACCCTTTGCTTGATTTGTCTTTAAAATGCGAAATTTACCTTCCTGTTCTCATCATGTCAAAATTCTCCCATCTTCACGTTCATACCCAATATTCGCTGCTCGATGGAGCGGCCAGTATCAGTGCCTTGTACAAGAAAGCGATGGAAGACAACATGCCCTCCCTGGCCATTTCAGACCATGGAAACATGTTTGGGGTCTTCCAGTTTGTTGCGGAAGCTTACAAGCATAAAGTTGACCCGGAGGACAAAAATAGTCCATTGAAGGTAAAACCGATCGTTGGCTGTGAATTTTACATAACCGAAAACAGGCATCGAAAAACCTTTTCCAAAGAGGAAAAAGACCCCAGGCATCACCAGATTCTCCTTGCCAAGAATGAAACCGGTTATCGAAACCTGGTCAAGCTCACCTCCCTCGGATACATAGAGGGGATGTACAGCAAATATCCGAGGATCGACAAAGAACTGATCCACAAATACCATGAGGGATTGATCGCAACTACCTGCTGTTTGGGTGCCTTGGTGCCCCAAACCATCATGCGAAAGGGAGAAGCGGAAGGAGAAAATGAATTCAAGTGGTGGTTGAATATTTTCCAGGACGACTATTACGTTGAACTGCAGCGCCATGGAATGGAAGAACAGGAAAAGGTAAACAAGGTCCTCCTGAAGTTCGCCAAAAAATACAATGTAAAAGTGATCGCGTCCAATGATTCCCACTACGTGGATCAGAAGGACTTTAATGCGCATGATATCCTGCTTTGCATCAATACTGGTGAAAAAGTGTCCACCCCTGCTGCAAGGGAATTTTCAGACGATGACGCTCATTTCCGGAACAAACGTTTTGCCTTTCCCAACGATCAGTTTTATTTTAAGACAACTGCAGAAATGACTCATGTTTTTCAAGACATGGAAGAGGCGATTGACAACACCAATGAGATCGTTGACAAAGTTGAACTGCTGGACCTGAAAAGAGATATCCTGCTCCCGCATTTTGTGGTGCCCAAGAAATTCAATTCCCAGGATGAATACCTGGAACACATTACCTGGGAAGGCGCCAACAAAAGATATGAGGCCATGACGCCTGAGATCGAAGAACGGATTCGGTTTGAACTGTTCACGATCCGAACCATGGGATTTGCCGGTTATTTTCTCATTGTATCAGACTTCATCAAAGCCGGTAGAGACATCGGCGTATTTATTGGCCCGGGTCGTGGTTCCGCTGCCGGCAGTGTTGTTGCCTATTGCATCGGCATCACCAATATCGACCCCATCAAATACAACCTGCTTTTCGAGAGGTTTCTCAATCCAGACCGAAAGTCCATGCCCGATATAGATACCGATTTTGATGATGAGGGCAGGCAAAAGGTTATTGATTATGTAGTAGACAAGTACGGGAAAAATCAGGTGGCGCAGATCATCACCTATGGCACCATGGCTGCCAAGATGAGCATCAAGGATGTGGCCAGAACCCTTGACCTCCCCTTGCCGGAATCCAATGCACTGGCCAAGTTGGTTCCGGAGAAGCCCGGTATTTCACTGAAGAGACTGCTGCATGCTCCGCTCTCTGGTGAAAAGAGCCTTGCTGAGAAAGAGACACTGAATCCCGATGAACTGGAAACCACCAAGCAGCTAAGAGAAATTTACAACGGAGATGATCTTCGCAGCAAGGTTTTGCATGAAGCAGAGATATTGGAGGGATCGGTGCGAAACACCGGCATTCATGCTGCAGGCATCATCATTGCGCCCAGGGACCTGACTGATTTGTTGCCCGTCTGTGTGGCCAAAGACTCGCCCATGTGGGTGACCCAGATTGAAGGCAGTGTGATTGAAGAAGCGGGTGTAATCAAAATGGACTTTCTGGGCTTGAAAACCCTGAACATCATCAAGACCTCCCTGCAGTTGATCAAGATGAACTATGGGATCGAGATCGATATCGACAAGATCCCATTGGATGATGAAACAACCTTTAGGTTGTACCAGAAAGGGGAAACCATTGGTACTTTCCAATTTGAGAGTCCGGGTATGCAGAAATACCTACGCGACCTGAAACCGGATAAATTCGAGGACCTGATTGCGATGAACGCCCTATACAGACCGGGGCCACTTGAATATATTCCCAACTTTATCAACCGGAAACACGGAAGAGAGGAAATCAGCTATGATCTGGAGGAGATGGAAGAATACCTGAAAGAAACCTATGGTATTACGGTCTACCAGGAACAGGTGATGCTCTTGGCCCAGAAACTGGCGGGATTCAGCAAGGGGGATGCGGATGTCTTGCGAAAAGCAATGGGTAAAAAACAGAAATCTGTTTTGGACAAGATGAAGGGACAATTCATCAGCAATGCATCCCAAAAAGGCTTTGCGGAGGAAAAACTGCAAAAGATCTGGACAGACTGGGAAGCATTCGCTCAGTATGCCTTCAACAAATCGCATTCCACCTGTTATGCATACATTGCTTACCAGACTGCCTACCTGAAATCACATTATCCATCTGAATACATGGCGGCAGTATTGAACCATGCCGGTTCAATAGAGAAGATCACCTTCTTCATGGAGGAATGCAAAAGAATGGGGCTCAAAGTACTCGGACCGGACATCAATGAATCCTTGCAAAGTTTTGCGGTCAATGGAAAAGGTGAAATCAGGATCGGATTGGGAGGACTAAAAGGGGTTGGTGAAGCAGCGGTGGAGTCTATCATCATTGAACGAGAAAAAAACGGTCCTTATCAATCGATTTTTGATCTGGTCAAACGTGTCAACCAACGCACCGTCAACAAGAAATCATTGGAAAGCCTGGCCATGTCCGGCACCTTTGATTGTTTTACGGCGTATCACAGAGCACAATACTTTCATCAGCCGGAAGGCGATAGCTCCAACGGTCTCGAGAAGATCATACGCTACGGAAATATCTGGCAAACGCAATCAACCTCTCATCAGAATACCCTTTTTGGAGATTTATCGTTGGTCCAGGAGATCCCTCCCCCCAAGGTTCCGGACTGTGCTCCCTGGTCGCTCACCGAATTACTCGAGAAGGAAAAGGATGTAACAGGCATGTTCCTCAGTGGACATCCTCTGGACCATTATAAGTTTGAATTGAAATATTACGGCATAACCGGAACTGCCGATTACAATGAATTCAAGGGAAGTATTGAACTCCAGAAGAATCCAACCCAGCCCATTAAACTGGCCGGTCTGGTTACTTCCTCACAACACAAGATCTCAAGAGCCGGTAAAAAATATGGCAGTCTCACCATTGAAGATTTTACCGGAAAGGTGGAGATCACGCTCTTTGGCGACCAATACGTTCGCTTTTCCAACTACTTCACTGCCGGCACCTGCATTCATGTCAAAGGCAATTTTGAAAAATGGGAAAGCAGAAATGAATGGAATTTCAGGGTAACTGAAATATGCCTCCTTGAAACCATTAAAAAAGCCTTTACCCGGCAAGTTCAGATCACCCTTCAGGCAAGTTATTTGAACCCGGAACACATCGCCTTTTTGCAACAAAACTTCCGGAAACATCCAGGCAGAACAAGGCTGAAGATGAACCTGATCGATCAGGTTGAAAAATTGATGGTGCCCTTAAAAACCACTGAAAAAGGATTTGAGATGAATGACGAAATGGCTGATTTTCTGGAAAACAACCCGTTAATCGAGGTACAGGTAGACACAGCCTGACAGGCGATGCGGAATATTGTGAAAATTCAGCAAATGGAACTAATTTTGTGAAACAATATATTATTCAAAACACAACTCAAATACATGGCAAAAGAATTCAACGACAGTAATTTCCAAACGGAAGTCCTCGATTCAAACCAGCTTTCTATGATTGATTTTTGGGCAGAATGGTGTGGCCCTTGCCGCGCAATCGGTCCTGTGGTAGAAGAACTCTCCAAAGAATTCGAAGGCCGGGTAAACATTGGAAAAGTGAATGTTGATCACAACCCTCAACTATCCATGAATTATGGCATCACTTCTATCCCTGCCATTCTTTTCATCAAAAATGGTCAGGTGGTTGACAAATTGGTGGGAGCACAACCCAAGCATAATTTCGTGAAGAAGATCGAATCTCACCTCTAATGAACTAATTCATTATTTTTAAACCGCCTACGGGCGGTTTCTTTTTTTATATGGGCACCATACGCAAACAAAGTATATTATCTTCCCTGTTCATTTATATAGGGTTTGCCATTGGTGCAATCAACATCCTCTTTCTTTTCCCTAAATATTTTACACCAGAAGAATTCGGACTCACCAGGATTTTGGTTGACATAGCCTTGATCTTATCGACCGTATGCACTGCCGGCGCCATACCCATTGGATTTAAATTCTACCCCTACTATTCATCAACGCTGCCAGACAAAAAAAATGAACTTCCTGCAATTGTATTGGGCATTGTTCTCTTGAGTTGCCTGGCTATTGTTGTATGCTTCCCCTATCTGCAACCCATCATCATCAGAAAGTTTGGGGCACGTTCACCTTTTCTGGTAACCTACCTGGATCTTGTCATTCCTTTGACCCTCTCGTTGGCATTGTTTGGCGTCCTTGAAGTTTTTGCCTGGATATCGGGCAAAACTGTTCTTTCAAACTTTACAAAGGAATTGCTTTTCCGGAGCTTGGTGCTGATACTGATCCTGCTTTGGATAAATGACGTCTTTCTCGATTTCACGCAATGGATCCGAGCTTACTCTTTTGTCTATTTCCCCTTGGTCCTGATACTGGGAATCGCCGTGCTGCTTACCCGTAAATTTTACCTTTCCTTGTCCATCAGTCCTTTGAGCCGCAGGTTAGGGCCGATGATGTTCAAGTATGGGGGGGCCTATTTTCTAAGCGCCTTGCTCAACATCGTTGCCAAAACCAATGATACCCTGATCATCGCTTCTCAATCCATCGGGGGATTGGCCGATGCTGCCATCTTTACCATCGCCACTTATCTGATCACAGTGATGGATGTGCCCCAGCGAAGCCTGATTTCAGCAGCAACGCCTCAAATTGCCAAAGCCTGGAGAGACAAAGACTTGGGCAAATTAGACCGGCTTTATAAAAAAACTGCCCTGAACCTCCTGATCATTGCAGCCGGTATTTTGGGATTGATCTTGATCAATACCCCACTGTTGATTCAAATCCTAGGCCCTAATTATTCCCCCCTATTGTTGCTGATGCTGATCCTGGGCATTGCTAAATTGATTGATCTGGGCACAGGCTTAAACTCTCAGATTCTACAATTGTCCAAACACTGGAGGATAGACCTGCTGACCAATATGTTCTTCGTGGGCGTATCCATCCTCCTGAATTATTTGCTGACCAGGAAATATGGGATCATTGGAACGGCCATTGGCAGTTTGGTTGCCATCGTTCTTTTTAACCTCATTCGATTCATTTGCATCAAAAGAATTTACAAGCTTCAGCCTTTTTCAAGCAAGAATGGAACTGCACTGTTGATAGCAATGGGCATGCTGATTCTCACCTATTGGTTGCCCATTCCAGGCATCTGGGTGTCTTCCATTCTTAAAAGCATTTTGTTTTTAGGGGGATTTGTTTTTCTGATTCTTCGCATGAACATATCACCTGACATCACTGAATTGTGGGTGATGGCCAAAAACAAGCTGAAGGCTTAGGTGGAGCTCAATAAAATTGTATCTTGCCCTAAAACCAAAACAACATGGGAATGCAGTGGGAGAACCTCGGTCGCGGCATACTGGGGATGTTTTTTTTGATCGGACTATGCTATGCACTTAGCAACAACCGAAAAGCCATCAACTGGAAACTGGTATCGATGGGCATTGTTGCACAAATCGCATTTGCGATTGGTGTGCTTTCGCAAGGCAAATACAATTTTTTTAGAATTATACTCCAGTGGTTGTCGAACAAGTTTGTGGAGCTCATCGGCATCGCCCACAAAGGCATAGAATTCATGTTCGGAAACCTGGCGGATCCTTCCGGTGGATGGGGCTATACCTTTGCCATACAGGCACTACCCGTCATTGTATTTTTTGCTGCAGTTTCTTCGCTGTTCTATTATCTGGGTATCCTGCAGAAAATCGTTTACTTCTTTGCTCTTTTGCTCAGCAAACTAAAAGTGTCCGGTGCTGAAAGTGTTTCAACGGCAGCCAATATTTTCCTGGGTCAAACAGAAGCACCTTTGATGGTGAGACCTTTTCTGGAGAAGATGAACCGCAGTGAGATCCTTTGTATCATGGTGGGCGGAATGGCCAATACCGCCGGATCAGTGTTGGCAGCCTATATTGGATTTCTGGGAGGAAGCGACCCTGCACAACAAAACTATTTTGCCCTGCACCTGCTGAGCCAGTCCATCATGAGTGCCCCTGCCGCGATTGTCTGCGCGAAGATGCTCTTCCCACAAACAGAAAAGATTGATGAACGCATTATTGTCAGCAAAGAAAAATTTGGTGAAAACGCTTTGGATGCGATCTCATTGGGTACCACAGATGGTGTGAAACTGGCGGTAAACGTTGGTGCCATTCTGATTGTTTTTACAGCATTGGTTTATGCCTTCAACTGGGTTTTGGGATCCATCGGTTACTATACCGGCCTCAATGATATCATTGCCAAAACAAGCAGCGGCAGATACGACTCCTTGTCCTTTCAGATGATCCTCGGCTATCTTTTTGCTCCTGTTGCCTGGATGATCGGTGTTGGAAAGGAAGACATGGTCTATGTGGGACAGCTGCTTGGGGAAAAGACTATCATCAATGAATTCCAGGCATACATGACATTTGGCAAGATGAAGGGCGAGGGACTCTTGACCAATCCCAGATCGGTCCTCATCACAACCTATGCTCTGTGCGGCTTTGCCAACATCGCTTCCATTGGTATCCAGATCGGTGGCATCAGCCAGCTGGCTCCCTCACAAAGAAAGAACCTGACAGAACTGGGTGTCAAAGCCCTGATCGGAGGAACCATTGCCTGCTTGATGTGTGCCTGTATCGCTGGCGCATTGTCATGATACCTTTCATGATTCCTTCACATTTTAGGAGCTAACTTTGGTTTTCCTAATCAGGTACATGGCAAATTCCAAATTACAACACAGTTTTTATGGGCTACTGATCTGTTGTTTGCTGATGGCTGATAAAGTCAACGGTCAGTCCATCATCACTGTGATGGAAGGGGTCAAAACATGTCAAACTACTGCATTGCGCAATTGGACACCCGACCCCAATGATCCGGTGCTGAAGATCAAAACAAGGGATGAAAAGGGATTAATTCATGCGCAAGATCTTGAACGATTGGTCTTGAAAAAATATGGTCAGCAGCGGTCCAATGTCAGCAAAGAAGTAAACGAGAACCTCTTTGAACTTCCCATCGAAAAAAAAAGCAATCAAGCTTCCCGTACAACGCTGCAAGAAAAAAATGCCGGCTATGTTGTCCGTTCCGGCGAGGGACAAAATTATTCTAACATCAATCCCGCTGATCCCAGCATTGCCGTAGGCCCTGATCATGTGATACAAATGATCAATGGCGCCAATGGAAGTGCTCTTTTTTCTGTGATGGATAAATCTGGAAATGTACTTATCCCCTCTTCCTATATGGACCAGTTACCGGGGACCAGTTACAATGGAGGCGGTGACTGTATTTGTTTTTACGATCAGCTCACGGATCGTTTTGTGATGGCAGAATTTGGTGATACCAGCAGAACAGGGATACAGATGAACAGCCTGATCATGGCTGTTTCTGCAACGAATGATCCAACCGGGTCTTGGTATGTATACGAATTTTATACGGGCTTCTTTCCCGACTATCCCAAGTTTGGCAACTGGCATGATGCCTGGTATGGTGTTACCCGCGATTTCACTGATCAATACCAGGGAAACTCCATTTGGGCTTTTGAAAAGCAAGCCATGATCAATGGCGCCAACATTGTTCGGGTTCAGCGAAGCAGGCTTTCGGATCCTGATAACAAATACAATTCACTGGTAGCGGTAACGCTGGGGGGAAAAACACCGGCTGCTTTGGGCACACCCGGTTTGTTTCTTTATTACAACGACGATGAATTGACAGCCAATCCAGCCGACAAGGACAGTCTCTCACTATTGGGCTTCAAGGTAAATTTTGACAATCCCGGTAACTCGTTCATCAGCAGCATAGGGAAATTTTCAGTAGAGGCCTTCAGCAGTGATTATTGCACGAGCAGAAATTGTGCGCCCTCTGCCGGTCCGCAGGGTTATGACGTGGTTAGCAATAGGATCATGCACAAACCCATGTTCAGGAATTTTGGCAGCTACCAGAGCATTGTAGCCAATCATACCATAGATGCCAATGGAAATGGACTTTCCGGTATCCGATGGTACGAACTGCGCAACAGCAATGGATGGTATCTGAACCAACAAAATACCTACGCTCCCCAACCCATTCTCAACTGCAATGCCACCAATGAAAGACATCGCTTCATGGGAGCGATCATGACCAATGGAGTAGGTCAAACCTTATTGGCCTACAACTTCAGTGGTAAGTCGGAAAACGCATCGCTGGCTTTTACCGGCAGGAGCCTGAACTCACCATTGAACCAAATGGACCAGGAAGAAAAAAACATCAAAATTGGCACCGGATTCGGGACGGATGCGAATCGATGGGGCGATTACAATGATATCGCACCTGATCCATCCAATGACTCGCTTTTCTGGTTCACCGGGATGTACGGCAATACTGGCAATACCTGGAGTACGGCCATAGCTGTGCTAAAGATTGGAAAAGGATTTGACTTTGATGCCCGTCTGATGGGCATTGGCAATCCCTCTCCTTGTGTCACGAATTGTCAGAACCAAACAAATCCAACAATTCGCATTCGCAACAATGGTAACAAGAGCCTGTCGAGTTTGATCATCCATACCCAACTCAACAAGAACCCTTTGCCAGCATATCAATGGAGCGGCAATCTGTTGCCTGGAAATGAAGCATGGATCGAATTGCCTTTTGTAAACTTCTCAGCTGGCAAAAATGAATATACGGCTAAGCTCTCTCTTCCCAATGGTCAGGCAGATGAAAATGTGGAAGGAGACAGCATCACCATAAACTTTGTCATCGAACCTGCAGCCCAACTCCCCTTCCTTGAAAATGCGGAAGGGTTCAACATGCCTCCAACAGGATGGACACATGCGGGCACAGGAAGCAGTGCTTTGCGCTGGCAAAAAACCGACAAGGCTTTTGCACAGGGAAGCAGATCATTCTTTTTTGACAACTTCAACAACAATGAACCCGGGAAATATGGTGAACTCATCACCCCCCTGATCAATGCCAATGGCGTTGATTCCCTTTCTCTCTCTTTCAAGTTAGCGGCTGCTTTGTATGACAACCAAAATATTGACACGTTGGAACTGAGGGTTTATACAGATTGCAGCAATGAGTCGGTTGTGGTATATAAAAAATGGGGGGCGGATTTATCTACCAAACCAGGATTTGCCAACAGTTCCTTCGTCCCACTTTTGTCAGAATGGAGAACTGAATCCATTGACCTGTCAAATTTCAGGAACCGGAACATCCGTATTGGATTCCGTGTCATCAACCAACATGGACAAAATATTTACATAGACGATATTCAACTCAGCGGTATGCTTTTCAAGGAAAGGGATCTTTCCTTGACATCGGTGACAGCTCCTTACCTGTTGGGTTGTGAAACCACTATACGCCCCTCTCTCTCCTTTCAGAACAAAGGGAAAGACAGTTTGAAAACGGCCCTTTTTCATTTGTATGTAAATGGAAAATTAGCGGAACAAAAAAAATGGACTGGCATTGTTGCTAGAAATGAAACTGGGTCGATTCAGTTTTCTTCCTTGGGCACAAAAGGAAACATTACCCAACTCATGATGACCGTTGAACAGGTCAACGAGCAGTCCGATCAACTGAAGGCAAATGACAGCATCAGCAGCTCCTATCAATTGTTAGCCCCCCAAAACCTTCCCCTGAATGAAGGCTTTACTGATCCATCCCTGTTGAATCCCTGGATCACTGTTGGAAACAGCGCAACTTTTAAATGGGAAAAATCCAAAACAGGCAGCATTGATCCGGGCAGCTTGAAAGTCAACAATTTTCGCACTGTTGATCATACAGATCAGGTATTCACGCCCCTCTTGACAACACAAAAAGCAGATTCGATCTTTTTGGCGTTTGATGTAGCAGCTGCAATACCCTTGGGAACGTCCGATACACTAACAACAGACATCTCATGGGACTGCGGAAACAATTGGGCAACGATTTATAAAAAATGGGGGAATGAATTGGCTTCTTCTATTTCCCTTCCAACAACGGCCTTTGAGCCAACGGCATCCAGTGAATGGAGAAGAGAAAAGATCAACCTCACCGCTTGGCTTTGGGGCAAAGAAAAATTCATGCTAAGGTTCAGCAACATTGGCAAGGGCGGCAATAATCTTTATCTAGACAATATCAGCATTGAGCCTGTTTTTCTGGGAGAGAATTTAAAGACCAAGGGCTATGCTGTCGGGCCCAATCCCGCAAATGACAAAATTGGCATCAGGTTCTACCCCTTTTCAACCGGACTTTCGCGCATACAACTATTCGATGCCAAAGGCAGGTTGGTCTACTCGAAACAAATTACCAAGGGCACCAACCTTCAGTTTTGGGAAATACCCGTTGCAGGTTTTTCCGAAGGCATTTACTTCCTCTCATTTGAGGTCAATGGCAATCCTGTATCCGAGAAGATCATCATTTCCCATCATTGATGGTTTTTTTATGAGAGTCGCTTTTTGAGGCGTACTTTTGCAAAAAAATTGGCAATGGATACCTTGAAATCGGGATTGCAAGCATTACCGGGTTTACCGCCTGCGTTACATGCAATAGCTGCTAAGATTGACAATGGAGAAAGGATAAGTCCTGCTGAAGGATTGTATCTGTTTGAATCCGCCCCTTTGGCCATTCTTGGTGCCATGGCCAACCATATCAGGGAAAAAGGACATGGCAACAGAACCTATTTCAACAGGAATTTTCATATTGAACCTACCAATGTCTGTGTCTTCTCCTGTAAGTTTTGTTCCTATTCACGCCTCTATGCTCATCGTGAAGAAGGCTGGGAATTGTCCATTGATGAAATGGTAGAAAAAGTAAAGGCCTATGACGGCAAACCCATAACAGAGGTTCATGTGGTGGGTGGCGTGCATCCCAAGATGGATATTCACTTCTTTGCAGAACTGCTCAAGAGAATCAAAGCACACCGTCCTGATCTTCATATCAAAGGCTTTACTGCCGTTGAACTGGACTATATGTTCAGAAAGGCAAAGCTCAGCAGGTTGGAAGGAATGAAATTGTTGCGGGAAGCGGGGCTGGATTCATTGCCCGGAGGTGGAGCAGAAATTTTTGATCCCTCGATCAGGGAACAAATCTGTGCCGACAAAGTAGATGCTGAAGGCTGGCTTGACATTCACGCCACAGCCCATTCGCTGGGGATGCACAGCAATGCTACCATGCTGTATGGACACCTGGAAAACTATCAGCACCGAATCGACCATATGGAAAGGCTGAGGCAGTTACAGGACAAGACAAAAGGGTTCAACACCTTCATTCCACTTAAGTTTAGGAACCACGATAATGAGATGAGCCATTTGCCTGAAGTGACTGCTATTGAAGACATGAAGGTTTATGCCATCGCAAGAATCTACCTGGACAACTTCCCGCACATCAAGGCCTATTGGCCCATGCTGGGCAGGGAGCAGGCCCAATTGACTTTGGGATTTGGCGTCAATGACATGGATGGAACCATTGATGATTCCACCAAGATCTATTCAATGGCAGGAAGCGAAGAACAAAACCCGTCGCTGACCACCGAAGAATTGGTGGGCATGATCCATGCAGTAGGAAGAAAAGCAGTGGAGAGAGATACCTTGTACAACGTGGTTCAGGAATTTTAAAAAAAGAATCAGCACTCGCTGAGACTCAAAGGTATTTGCAGTGCCAATCCTCCATCTGCGGTCTCTTTGTATTTTTCACTCATGTCTCTTGCTGTCTCCCACATGGTTTTAACAACAGCATCCAGGGTGACTTTGGCAAAATCTGGCGTACTCTGCAGGGCCAACTGAGCTGCCGTAATGGCTTTGATAGCCCCCATGGTATTTCTCTCAATACAGGGAACCTGCACCAACCCGCCTATGGGATCACAGGTAAGTCCGAGATGATGTTCCATTGCTATTTCGGCAGCCATCAATACCTGTCGCTGTGTACCTCCCAAGCATTCACACAAGGCTGCAGCCGCCATGGCACTGGATACACCAATTTCAGCCTGACAACCTCCCATGGCAGCGGAGATGGTAGCGCCTTTTTTGAAAATGCATCCGATCTCTGAGGCAGTCATCAAAAACGGAATCACCTTGTCCTCCCTGTTCCCTTCACAAAAGATAATCATGTATTGCAAAACCGCGGGTATCACCCCTGCCGCGCCATTGGTAGGGGCCGTCACTACCCTTCCAAATGAGGCATTTTCTTCATTAACAGCCAAGGCAAAACAACTTACCCAATCCAGGATATACCGAAAATCTTTTCCTCCATCAGCGATGGCTGACTTCCACTGATCATATCCTGTGTAAGCTCTTCCCTTCAACAGGTGTTGATTTAGGTCAGCCGCTCTTCGTTTCACATTCAATCCACCTGTCAGAACACCTTGCTGGTGACAGCCTTTGTACATACAGTCCCGCATCACTTGCCAGATCTTGTTCAGTCCTGCCCTGGTTTCCTCATCCGATCGCCAGGCCATTTCGTTTTCGGCCACGATCTCATGAATAGACATTCCCGTTTTCATGCACCAATGCAACAAATCATTAGCGCTGTTGATCGGAAAAGGCAATTCAATGGTTTGTGCTGATGGGTTTACCGCTCCCTCCTGTTCTACAAATCCTCCTCCTGTTGAATAATACGTCTGAGAGAGGGATTCACCATCCGAAAGATCAGCCAGGAAGGATAGACCATTGGGATGATAAGGCAAAGATTCAGTAAACAAAAATGCTATGTCAACAACCGGATCAAAAGCCATGGGGCGTTTCCCATCCAGTTTCAATTGCTTGCTTTGCAAAATGCTGTCAATAAAATTGTCAATGCCGGTTGTATCAACGGTTACCGGATCCAAGCCCGACAAACCCAATTGAATGGCAAGATCAGTACCATGTCCCTTTCCTGTTTTGGCCAAAGAACCATATAAGAGCACCTTTATTTTGAGGGTTTTATCAAAAACGCCGGATGCATGAAGAAATTGACAGAAGGAAAGAGCCGCTTTCCAAGGGCCCAGTGTATGGGAACTGGACGGTCCTACACCGATTTTGAACATATCGAACACAGAAAGTGCTTGATGCATATGGTGGAGTTTTCCCTATTTTTGAAATTCAAAATTAGACAATATGCGCCGCATTTTCATTGTATACTTTATGCTGTTAGGTTTGATTTCAAAAGCCCAGGACAAGACCAATGGTGATGAACTGTTGGGCATTTGGCTGACCGGTTCCAAAAACGGAAAAGTTGAGATCTACAAAAAGGGAGATAACTATCAGGGAAAGATTGTATGGTTACAGGAACCCAACGACCCTGCAACCGGTAAACCCAAGACAGATGTCAAACATCCAGATAAATCCTTGCACCAAAGACCCTTGATCGGATTGATCAATTTATGGGGATTCAAATTCAAAGGAGACCAAACCTGGGAGAATGGCCATATCTATGATCCCAAAAATGGCAAGGAATACAAATGTGTCATTACCATGAAAGACAAAAACACATTGGATGTCAGGGGGTATATAGGCATCACGCTGATCGGGAGAACAGACATTTGGACAAGATCCAAACTCTAAGCAGAAACCAGGGTAATCTCAAAAATCAAGATGCTGTTGGCAGGAATGGAGCCCACCGCCCTGGATCCATAAGCCAATGTGGGTGGCAAATAAAGCTTGATTTTCCCACCTGTTTTGATGAGGGGCAATCCTAGCTGCCATCCACTGATCAATTGGCCCAACTGAAAGGTAACGGGTGATGCGCCGGTTTGATCGAAGACAGTTCCGTCGATCAATTTTCCCTGATAATAGAGGGTAACATTGGAACAAACGGTTGGCGTAACGCCTGTTCCAGCTACATCAATTTTATAATAAAAACCATAATTGCTTTTTTGTGCATCTGTGATGCCTTTCTGTGCCAAATAAGCTTCTACGGCAGCAATTTCAGCACTGGGAACGGTTATTTGGGGAACACTTGCCGTGCAGGTGAATGACTGTGAACCATTCTTCAAACAACCAGAAAATATCATGGCAGCAAAAACAGGTACAATCAGGGTAAAATATTTTCTCATGTCTTGATTTTTGTGATGCGAATATCCTAAAAACAGATGAAAATGGGAAATGGTTAATCTTCAATCTTGGCTGTCTTTTCTCTTGATTGGATCTCAAGGTATTGCTGCTCCAGTTTCTCCCACCTGAATCGCCTGTTGATCAGGGCTATGAATACAGCAATCAGCAAAACAGCCACCACCAATACCGTAGGACTAAACTGACTCATCCCTACTGCATCGGCCCTTTTGTACCAAAATCGTCCCATTAAAAAATTAACGATGATGGGAACCGCAAAAAGGATTCCCATGGGCAATCCATACATCAACTGTGTGGTGAGACGTTTTTCTCTCAACCTGTTGGCCTCCCAATATGCAAGAAATTTCTTTTCGTCGGCTGATAATGACATAATAATTCTCTAAATTACAATAAATGTGCGTTTTTGTTCCCCGTGCGCGAGCGCTTTTTCGGACGAACACAACCTTCCATGAGACCCAAACCCAACCAGTTATTTTTTCTTTTTTCCATTGTCAGTATTGCAGAAATTTCTTTGTTGGCCAATGAACTGGAGCAATATCGATCCATTACCAAACCGCTCATCATCCCATTGCTTGCTTCGGTATACCTCACCATGACAAAGGGAAAAGGGAAATGGCACCAGGATGCCATTGTATGGGGGCTGTTTTTTTCCTGGCTGGGAGATATCCTTCTACAAAAGGATTCACTCTTTGTGCCGGGGCTATTGTCCTTTCTAACAGCGCATGTTTTTTATATCAGCTTTTTTTCCAGAACCATTTCAAAGGAGACATCTTTTTTTAAGTTGAGGCCTGTCATGCTGATTGCAGTGCTCGCCTACCTGGTGGAACTGATGCACCTGATGTGGCCTTTTCTGGGAGCCATGAAGTGGCCGGTGTTGATTTACGGAGTCACAATCAGTGTTATGCTTTCTGCTGCTTTTTGGCAGTATCAAAAATTGGATGATAAAACAGCTTTGTTCTTTATAGTAGGTGCCACCTTCTTTGTTGCTTCAGACTCTATTTTGGCACTGAACCGCTTTAGGAATCCCTTTGAACATGCTGGTATTCTTATCATGTCCACTTATATTCTGGCACAACTATTCATTGTTTTAGGTGCCATCCGATACAGAAATTTACCGGAGCCGGAAGCAGAAACCCTCTGATACAAAAAGTCCCGCCGAAGCGGGACTTTTTACTATATGACTCTTTTGGATATTAATAATCCATTCCACCCATTCCAGGAGCGCCATGGCTGTGGCCATGAACAGCTTCTTCTTTCTTGGGTTTGTCAGCCACTACACACTCAGTGGTCAACAGCATACCTGCGATGGAGGCAGCATTTTCGAGTGCTACACGGCTCACCTTGGTTGGGTCGATAACACCGGCAGTCAGCAATTTCTCATACTTGTCGGTACGGGCATTGTAACCGAAATCAGCTTTGCCTTCCCTTACCTTTTGCACTACGATAGAACCTTCGATTCCTGCGTTGTACACGATGGTGCGAAGAGGAGCTTCAAGAGCACGGCGAACGATGGACATACCGGTGGTTTCGTCTTCGTTGATACCTTTTTTCTTGTCCAATGCATCAATCGCACGGATGAAAGCGATACCACCACCAGGAACGATACCTTCTTCTACTGCAGCACGGGTTGCATGAAGGGCGTCATCAACACGGTCTTTCTTTTCTTTCATTTCAACTTCAGTTGCAGCACCAACATTGAGTACAGCAACACCACCGCTCAACTTGGCAAGACGCTCTTGCAGTTTCTCGCGATCGTAGTCTGAAGTGGTAGATTCGATCTGGGATTTGATCTGTGCGATACGGGCATTGATATCATCTTTTTTGCCTTTGCCACCAACCACAATTGTATTGTCTTTGTCGATGGTCACACGCTCAGCACGTCCGAGATAGGTAAGATCTGCATTTTCCAATTTGAATCCTTGTTCTTCGCTGATCACGATACCTTTTGTCAGGATCGCAATGTCCTGCAACATTTCCTTTCTGCGGTCACCGAAACCTGGAGCCTTCACAGCAGCCACTTTCAATGTGCCACGCAGTTTGTTTACAACCAATGTTGCCATGGCTTCCCCTTCAAGATCTTCAGAGATGATCAACAAAGGAGCACCCTGCTGAGCAACTTTCTCGAGAATATGGAGGATGTCTTTCATCGCGGAGATCTTCTTGTCGTAGATCAGGATGAAAGGGTTGGACAACTCACATTCCATTTTGTCAGCGTTGGTAACGAAGTATGGAGAGATATACCCTCTGTCAAACTGCATACCTTCTACGATATCAATGGAAGTTTCTGTACCCTTTGCCTCTTCAACTGTGATCACACCGTCTTTGCCTACTTTCTGCATGGCTTCTGCGATCAGCTTTCCGATCTCAGCGTCGTTGTTGGCAGAAATGGTAGCCACCTGCTGGATCTTCTTGATATCACTTCCAACAGTTTGTGATTGTGATTGAAGATTGGCAACGATCAGGTCAACTGCCTTGTCGATACCACGCTTGATATCCATTGGATTTGCACCAGCGGCAACGTTCTTCAGACCTTCAGTAATGATCGCCTGGGCCAAAACTGTTGCAGTGGTAGTTCCATCACCAGCAACATCTGCTGTTTTGGAAGCCACTTCCTTAACCATTTGAGCACCCATGTTTTCGATGGGATCTTCCAGTTCGATCTCTTTGGCAACGGTTACACCGTCTTTGGTAACGGCAGGAGCACCGAATTTCTTTTCGATAACTACGTTACGTCCTTTGGGACCAAGGGTCACTTTCACTGCATCAGCCAGTGTATCAACGCCCTTTTTCATTTTGTTACGGGCATCAAGATTGAAAAATATCTGCTTAGCCATAAATGTTATTTTAAAGTTGGTGATTAAACAATAGCCAGGATATCAGACTCCCTCATGATCAGGTAGTCTTGTCCTTCGATGGTGATCTCAGTACCAGAGTACTTTCCATAAAGTACGGTGTCGCCAGACTTAACGGTCAAAGGCTCATCCTTCTTACCGGGACCTGCTGCCACTACCGTTCCTCTTTGGGGTTTTTCCTTCGCTGTGTCGGGAATGATGATGCCACCTGCAGTCTTCTCTTCAGCAGGTGCGGGTTTCACGATTACCCTGTCATGCAGTGGGGTAATGTTTAACTTCTTAGCCATAGCTTTTGGTTTTGTTTTTAAATAAATGAATCAAATGGAATTCTTTCCATCCTACCCTCATAAGCCAATTCTATACCATTGCCGGCGACTGGAAAATTTGTCAGCCTTTATAGATTTCCTGGGCTATTTAGGGGAAAAATGGCAGCGAAAATAGGTATTCAGGATGTCAATTTTACATACAGCACCGAAATAATTGAATAAAAGCTGAGATTCTGAGGTATATTTGCAGCCGCAAAACAGTTCTTTACATGATCAGTCGCAGAAATATCCGTGTAAAAGTGATGCAGTGCCTATATGCCGCTGAATCTGAACCCGGGGCATTGAGCCCTGAAAAAACCAATGCTCTGCTCAGGAAATACCTTGATCAGACAGGAGACCTATTCACATTTCTGATCTATTTGCTCACAGAAGTGGCCCGTTATGCGGAAGTAGATGCCAGAAACAGGGCTTCTAAACACTTGCCATCTGCGGCCGACCTGAATGTCAATACAAAGCTGGCCGGAAACAACCTCCTTTGGAAAATTCTAGAGGCAAAAGGATTTCAATCAACGGTCAAGGACCATAAGCTGGATCTTTTGCTGGAAGAAGAACTCGTCAGAAAAATCTACCTGCAATTGGCAGACACAGAATTGTACAATCAATATATCAATGCAGAAGGACGAGATGACAGATCTGAAAAAGAAATGCTGTCATTTATTTTTACTGATCTGATCATGGCCAATGATG
>RFVQ01000400.1 GCA_009922495.1 Chitinophagia bacterium | reverse complement strand
TTGTTCATCATGGGAAGAGTCCCAGGATGTCCCAGCGTAATGGCACTGACATGTGTATTGGGGTCACTTCCAAATGATGCATCATCCCCTGCAAAAAGCTTTGATGTTGTGCTGAGCTGCGCATGTACTTCCAACCCTATTACAACTTCATATGCATCTAATCCAAAAGCTGACATCAATAAAGTATTAAAATTAGTTCCAAATGAGAAGACTATTGTGTGACTGGCATAAGCTCTTCTAGTTTGGCCTTTAATGTTTTTGTATGATTTACACTGGTCCCCAATAACCTGAGCACAATTTTACCTTGTGCATCTACCAGAATTTTTGTTGGATAACCATTGATGTCATAGGTTTTCACCAAATCATTGATTGATTGATCATACAATACCTGAAGCCAATCCAATCCATCTTCTTTGATCGCCACCTTCCATTTTTCCATCTGTTCAGGTTTTGATTTAGTCCCCGCAATGGATTCGTTTGAAATACCTATTATTTCCAAACCCCTATTTTTATACTGCGCATAGATTTCCTTTAATTCAGGGTGACTCTTCCTGCAGGGAACACACCAGCTACCCCAAAAATCTAGTAAAATAACTTTCCCTTTCAACAATTGGGTATTGACAACGACACCATCGATACCCTCCTGTGTAAAGTGAACCATGGGTTTTCCAACTGCTGTTATCTTGTTGTTTTCTATTTTAACGGCAAGCATCTGCCCTGTGGTACTATTTTTCAATCGATCACTCAACCCGTCATAACGGCGTTGCATGTCTTCGTTAGACATCACAAGGAATAGGCTGTTCATCATCAAAACACTTGCGAAAGCATCCGGATGACTGTCGATGAAAGCCATGCGCTTTCGCTGATTCTCTTTGCGGAGGAAGGTCATTTCAGCCATTAATTTTCCATTTCCAACTGTATCACCAGTGATGGTTTTACGATGGTGCTCCTTTTGTAAATTCCAGCTGGCTTCATAATTTCCAATGTCCCAAGATCTGTAGCTTTCATAAGCTTGCATCTCCTTGTCCTCAGCAACAACAGTGGCCTTGAAAATTTCACTGGCATCACCCTTTATTTGGACTTTAGCATTAGAAAGCATGAACA
>RFVQ01000399.1 GCA_009922495.1 Chitinophagia bacterium | reverse complement strand
GGCCCGACGAAGCCTTGTCACTCATCGATCAACCAAGAAAAAATATTCTGGTGCTTTACAGCGATGATCATAGTTATCATGCACTGGGTGTGATGGGAAACAAGGATGTGCAAACGCCCAACTTGGACAAGCTGGCTGCCAGTGGCATGTTGTTCAAACAGGCCCATGTCATGGGTGGACACCAGGGTGCCGTCTGCATTCCGAGTCGTGCAATGTTGCTGACAGGTCGCTATGTTAACCGTCTACCTGGTGATGGAAGTTTTATTCCTGATAGTCTGGTCAGTCTTCCCGAAGTCCTGCGCAGCAAGGGCTATACTACTTTTCATGCTGGGAAATGGCATAGCGACAAAGCTGCCCACCATCGCATGTTCAGTGCAGGCGGCGATATCTTTTTTGGCGGAATGCATTTTGAGAAGGATGGAGGGCAATTTCATCCAACCGTTTATAAATTTGATTCAACAGGATCCTATCCTGCATCGAGACGACGCAGCAGTGATACATTCAGCAGTCAGCTCTATGCACAAGGTGCGATTGATTTTCTGAACAGTCAGCGTTCTAAGGAACATCCATTTTTTGCTTACGTTGCCTTCACTTCCCCTCATGATCCCAGAACCCCACCCAAAAACTTTGCGGATCGATATGACCCGGAAAAAATAACCCTTCCCCCGAATTTCATGCCGCAGCATCCATTCGACAATGGAGACCTGAACGTGAGGGATGAGCAGTTGTTTCCTCGTCCCCTTACCGAAACCATGATGAAAAAAGACCTGGCCAATTATTATGCCATGATCACGGAGATGGATAACCAGGTGGGCAGGTTATTGGCAGCATTGGAAAGAAATGGATTATCTGAAAATACCATCATAGTCTTTGCAGGAGACAATGGATTGGCAGTGGGACAACATGGTCTGCTGGGAAAACAGAATTTGTATGAACACAGCATCCGTGTTCCGATGATCATGGCGGGTCCGGGTATTCGTGAGGGTAGCACCTATGATGGATTCAATTATCTCAGTGATATCGCACCCACCTTATATGAGCTGTTGAGGATACCGCAGCCCAAGACGGTTGAGGGGATCAGCCATGCGCGTTTGTTCGAAGAGTCAACT
>RFVQ01000398.1 GCA_009922495.1 Chitinophagia bacterium | reverse complement strand
CATCGATGCACACTGGTATTCCACCATGTATAGCTGGTATACTTTCGCGAGTTCATTTGTGGCAGGCATGTCGCTGGTAGCCATTTATGTAGTATACCTCAAGAACAATGACTATTTGGAATATGTATCCGAAGAGCATTTGCATGATCTGGGTAAGTTCATGTTTGCTTTCTCCGTATTCTGGACCTATTTGTGGTATTCACAGTTCATGCTGATCTGGTATGCCAACATTCCAGAAGAGACGGTATACTTCAAACCCAGGATGCAGGGTGCCTACAGGGCCATCTTCTTCCTGAACCTGATCATCAACTTTGCTGTTCCTTTCCTGCTGTTGATGAGAAGGGGATCCAAACGAAACTTTACCACCATTGCTGTGCTGGCGGTGCTCATCATCATGGGACACTGGGTTGACTTCTATCAGATGGTCATGCCTGGAACCCTTCATGAACACTATAGCCTGGGATGGTTCGAATTTGGTATATTGGCTCTCTACGGAGGTTTGATCATGTTGTTTGTAGGAAAAGGGCTGACCAAGAAACCGTTGGTGGCAATGCACCATCCTTTTATCAAGGAGAGCACCATTCACCATACTTAATTTGTTGAACAGGGAGAAAAAGAATTCATTAACAAAACATACGTAAGAACATGTCGGGTTATTTCATCTTAGCAATCTTGGCGCTGGCATTTGTGGTCACATTTCAGATCGCGAAAGCAAGTGAATATGTTTCTGTATTGAAGGGAGAAGAGAAGGCTTTCAGACAGAACAACCGCATCAATGCCTTCATGTTCATCGCCTTTTTGGTGCTCGGACTGGCAGGTGCCTGGTGGTGCAATGAACTTTTCTTTCACAAGACTTTGTTGGCACAGCCGGCAGCTTCTGATCACGGCGAGAAGATCGACTTCATGCTTTGGATCACCTTGGCTGTAACGGGTGTGGTATTCCTGCTCACCCAGGTATTGCTTTTCTGGTTTGCCTACAAGTATCAGTACAAGGAAACCCGCACTGTATACTATTTCCCCCACAACAATAAACTGGAGTTGATCTGGACGGTAGTGCCCGCGATCTTTCTTACCGTATTGGTGGGCTTTGGATTGTTCTACTGGTTCAAG
>RFVQ01000397.1 GCA_009922495.1 Chitinophagia bacterium | reverse complement strand
TTTGCTGATAAAGATATGGGCAACCTTGATCTCCAAGAAAGATCTTTCATAGGCCTGTCTTACCAAAGAATCCAAAGTAAACTGATCCAGTAAGTACAAGGGTTTGAGTTGCTCTTCAAATCCAGCAAGATCTGCTTTTTGATTGGGCAGGGTATCAAGCCTCAGGTCTTTGGCAGCCTGAACTTTCAGTTTATACCGGATGTAAAGGTCCAGGTAGTCTTCCATGGCCTTTTTGAGGTTACCGGAATCGGTATGGTTCCTGTTAAAAGCGTACAGAAATTCTTTCTCAGAAACAGCTTTGCCGCCATAACTAAACAGCTGTTGAGCCTTTACCTGAAGCGAAAGACAAATCAGTATAACCGGCAGCAGCTTTTTCAACATATTATGGTGCGTTGGCAGCTTTTTTCTTGAACTCGATAAAGTCATTCACCTGTAAATAGGTCAGTTTTTTGGCGATGATGTTTTTGTCTTTGTCGAGCAAATAAACCATGGGGGTTTGGTAAACATCGTAAAGCTGCCTGTATCCGGGTTGATTGGCTTTGTAAATCCTTTCTTTTGTTTCTTCTGTTTGATAAATGTGAATCCAGTCTTTCAGGTTGTGTTCACGGATATAACTCAGCCAATTTTGTTTGCCACCATCTGTCATCACACCGATCAATTTGACTCCTTCTTTTTTCCATTTGGCCTGGAAGATGGAATCCATTTTGGGTACTTCCTCCTTGCAATGACCACAGGTAGGGTCCCAAAAACAGACAACTGTAAAAGGCGCCTGAACAGCATAGAGGGAGAAAGCTTTTCCGAGGGTATCAATCATCGGGAGCTCGGCTGCTTTTTTACCAATCACATTGGCCATGAGTGAATATCCACGGTCGAAGATGAATTTTTTGTATTTCTCGTTCATCCAGCTTTCTGCCTGTCCCGTCATGTAGTATTTCTCAAAGAGATGGACAAATACAGCATCTTGTCCCATGTATTTCGGATTCACATATTTGTCTGTCAGACTGGAGAGTATGTATTTGAACATCTCCTCATTGGGTTTGGCAGCAGCCAGCATTTTGTCTGCATACTGGATGAGTGAATCTGATTGCTGTGGCAGAACTTCATCATAATA
>RFVQ01000396.1 GCA_009922495.1 Chitinophagia bacterium | reverse complement strand
AATGCCAAATGCATCAGTATATTTTTTCTTTTCATAAACAGGCAGTTGTAATTCACGTGCTACACGCAAGCCAAGGAGTCCATCTTTTGCATCTTTGAATGTTACAGGTATAGCTGCAGTCAATGTGGTAATCCTATCTATCACCCAAGCGCCATTCATTTCTTTGATCTCATATCCTGTTTCTTCACCAAGATGTTTTTTACCAGTTTGGTCAAACCAGTTTGCCTTGTACACCATTCTTCCAACAGGGCCGTTCTTTACTTCCGTAAATTTTTCGAATTTGATGGTTCCGTAAGAACCTTTTTTATCAGCAGGAATTGCAAAGGAGTTGTTCCAGAAATCTAACCCGTTCACATTTTCATAATTCATCCAAAGTCCAAGATGATGAGGATGATCTGTAGGATCACCAGGCACTGGACGAACGGGATATCCCCTTGTTACATTTATGCCATTGGGTGCTTTGATCGGGTACAAAACCGGTTTTGCAATCGTATCAGGAAAGAAGAAATCAGTAAAAGGTTTGCCACCGATCGTTACATGCACGACTGGCGACTGTTTTTCCTTGGTAAATTCAACTTGTGAAACCTGAGATACTTGAGAAAAAGAGCCCGTATAAAAAACAATTGCAAATAATAATGAAGAAATTAATCTTTTCATCAGTATAATTTATGAGGTAAATATACTGACGAAATACATAACTATACCCTTTTAAGTACCTCTTGTCCAATGGCATCTGTGCCCAAGACATGATCATGGGGCGTCTGGGGGCTGGCAATGTCCCTGGTTCTGAACCCAGCTTTCAGTACACCGTCGACCGCACTGATAACCGTTTCAGACTCCTTTTTCAACCCAAAAGATATATCCAGCAACAATGCAGCCGACAAGATAGATGCCAGGGGATTGGCAACCCCCTTACCCGTAATGTCGTGGGCGGAACCGTGGATAGGTTCATACACGCCTGTTCCATCTCCAATGGAAGCAGATGCGAGCATCCCCATGGAGCCGGCGATTTGGGAAGCTTCATCTGTTAGGATATCACCAAATAAATTGGCTGTTACAATCACATCAAATCTTCTTGGGTCTTTGATCAACAACATGGCAGTAGCATCCACAAATTGATGTTCAACCTCCACATCAGG
>RFVQ01000395.1 GCA_009922495.1 Chitinophagia bacterium | reverse complement strand
AATGAAGTCATGGCGAGAAAGGGAGAGTATCTTCCATTTCTCAATTTTGGCGCAGCAGCTGGTCCGGACAGAGCAGGCAAATATACCTGGGATGGTTTTTCAGAGGAAGACCTGAAAACTGATCCTAGTAGGGGTCCGAAATATGTTGGTGATTTTATGGCCGGCGCTTTTTTCTCCTGGGAACTGGACGTCTGGAAAAAGTTGCGCAATGCCAAAAAATCTGCGGCTTTGAAGTATCTCTCGTCTATTGAAGGAAGAAATTTCATGGTCACCAATATCATTGCTGAGATAGCGAGCAGTTATTATGAATTGATGGCGCTGGATAATCTGCTAGCCATTGTACAGCAGAACATTGAATTGCAGAACAATGCACTTCAGATTGTGAAGCTGGAAAAAGATGCAGCAAAAGTTACACAACTGGCCGTCAATCGATTTGAAGCCCAATTGCTCAACACAAAAAATCTTCAGTTTTCCATCAAGCAGAAGATTGTGGAAGCAGAGAACCGAATCAACTTTTTGACAGGCAGGTTTCCACAGCAGATCAAAAGGAACCCCGCCGCATTTGAAGATCTTCATGCAGACCCAATATTTGCCGGTGTTCCTTCACAGTTGCTCGAAAACCGTCCGGATATTAGAAAGGCTGAATTGGAATTGGCGGCCGCAAAGCTTGATATACAGGTTGCCCGAGCGAATTTTTTACCATCATTCAAATTGAGTTCCAGATTGGGCTTTCAAGCATACAATCCATTGTATCTGATCAGTCCTGAGTCGATCATTTACAATATTGTGGGTGACATGGTAGCTCCTTTGGTCAACAAAAATGCGATCAAAGCAACTTACTTTAATGCGAATGCCACACAGATCCAGGCAGCCTATAATTTTGAAAGATCGATCCTGAATGCTCATGTTGAAGTGGTCAATCAACTCTCTCAGATGGATAATTTTAGCAAGAGCTATGAGACAAAGGCCAAAGAGGTGGAGATCCTGACCCAGTCCATTACCATTTCCAATAGTTTGTTCCGATCAGCACGTGCAGATTATATCGAGGTATTGCTAACCCAAAGGGAAGCACTGGAATCTAGGATCGATCTCATCGAGATCAAGATGAAGCAGCTGGAAGCCAAGGTGAATATTTACAA
>RFVQ01000394.1 GCA_009922495.1 Chitinophagia bacterium | reverse complement strand
CTGGGGAATCATCTTTGTGAAGGAAGATCCGGGTGCTACTTCCAAAATTGTCAGAGGAGATGAGGCTGTAGAGTATCTTAAAAAAGTATTGCTCGAAGTAGAGCCTCAGCTAGACAATGCAACAGGTCCCGGTCGTTTGACCAAGGCGGCAGTTTGGGGATTGTTGGCCAGGCTTCACCTCAACGCTGCTGTATACCGCGATGTTTATGCTTCTTCCTTCAACTTCAAGCCGGAAGACATGGACAAGGTGATCGAATACACTGGAAAGATCATCTCATCCGGGCAGTATGCACTATCTCCAGACTACTGGTCTATTTTCAACGATAACAACAATACAAACAAGGAACTCATTTTCGCCATAGACCAGCGCCCTGATCTGAATGGACACAACAGGCTGGCTTATTTCTCGCTTTCTGGTGACCAGTTTCCGCTTCCTGCTTATACTGGCGCGAACGGCACAGATGGTCCTGGTATCACCCCTGATTATTACAGAACATGGGTGGATGCTTATGCGCCTCTTGATCCTGCTGATGCCGATCCGCGTTTTTACAAGAAGAATGTATTTGTAGACCCTGTATCACAGCAGGCATGTTATGATGCTGCATCCTATCGCATCGACAGAGGAATTTTGAGGGGACAGCAATATGGACTGATCCGTACTGCAGGTGTATTTGAAAAATGCCCTGATGGAAAATTTAAAGTGGGAAGGCTGTTCAACAATACCCGAAACAGGCCTACTGCACCGGTCTTGCACACAGAAAAAATTGATTTCACCACTGCCGGAAGTGATTATTCTACCGGATTCAGGGTGTTGAAATATGAATTTAGCCAAACTTCCGTGAGTGGAAGAAACTTTGGTGCCGTTGATATTCCAGTCGTTCGTCTGGCCGATGTGTATCTGATGAGAGCAGAAGCCAGGATGCGCAAGGGTGATGCCGCCGGTGCGCTGAGCGATGTGAATACTGTAAGAACTGCCAGAACCACAGGCACACTTACGGCCAAGGCATTGCCTTCCGTAACACTTGACCTCATTTACCGCGAGCGTGGATTCGAGTTGTACTGGGAGATGCTCAGAAGAACCGACATGATCCGTTTTGGAAAATATGAAGGAGCGTGGACAGAAAAAACCGATGCTGATAA
>RFVQ01000393.1 GCA_009922495.1 Chitinophagia bacterium | reverse complement strand
GAAAGATAATGGTAGAATTTGAGTACATGTACTTGTCCTACTGTCGGTTTTACAATTCCGATTCTGAATCCAAATGCTTGTTTGAAGGGAAGCTTCATCAGATCGTTTTCTGTCTTGCCTTTTACCCTTGCCCAATGCAATCTTCCTTTCTCACTGCTGTCTGTGCCACTTCCACTGACGTAGACAAACGATAGGGAAGAGTTGGGGTTCAGCATTTTGGCAAAGTGAAGCGTGGTGTCATAGGTGATCCGTTCATAATCTTTTTCGTTGATGCCAACTGAACTGATGCCCGCACAGAAAAAACAAGCATCATATCCCTGAAGCATTTCATCATTTTCCTTGATCGACAAGAAATCGGACACCACATACTCCCTGAGTTTTGGATGGGTCTTTCCGGTAGGTTTTCTGCTTACACTCAAAATTTCGGTAATTCTATTATCGTCTAGGCATTCCAGTAAGATTCCTTCTCCAATCATGCCCGTGGTTCCTGTGATGATGACTTTCATGTTGTTTAGTTGAGTTCTGCGGAGTCAAATGTAAATCATGTGTAAACAAAAAACCACCATAACAGCTGTTACAGTGGTTTTCGTGACCCCGTCAGGATTCAAACCTGAAACCTTTTGATCCGTAGTCAAATGCTCTATTCAGTTGAGCTACGGGGCCAGTGGGTTGCAAATGTACAAACTTTTCTGAATTCAAAGAGCAGAATGCTGCCCTTGAATCTTGATGATCTTTAATTTGTTAAAAATGCGCATCACAAAATAGGTGGGATCCCATTCAAATGGCTTAACCGCAAACTTGGCCCTGTTGGGAAAATAATGATGGTTGTTCTGGAACAGCTCACCCAACAAAAAAATGCCCCATCTCTCTGAATTCCTGGAATGGTCTCCATTGTCAAAATTGGCATATCCGTATTTGTGTCCACACCAATTGACAATTGCGCCCTGAATGGGGCCCATCAGTATGTGAACAGGAATTAGCAAATACCAATACCAGGCGGGTGCAAAAAATATGTAAAGACTTACATACACGGCAACCCAGGCAATTCGGGTAATCATGTTATCCCCAATTTTATCCATCCACTTCCAAACAGGAAGATACTCCTTGGTGAATTTTTCCAATGGGGCGATCTGGTTGTGGA
>RFVQ01000392.1 GCA_009922495.1 Chitinophagia bacterium | reverse complement strand
TTGTTGTTCCTGCCAATTATAACTGTCCTGGGCAATTAGTGATTAGTGGTTCCGTAGCGGGTATTGAAAAAGCTTGTGTTGCGTTGAAAGAAGCCGGTGCCAAACGTGCCCTGGTGTTGCCTGTAGGCGGCGCCTTTCATTCTCCCTTGATGAAGGCAGCGGAGGAAGAATTGCAAGGAGCAATCCAATCCATCACGTTCAATGCGCCTTCTTGTCCCGTCTATCAAAATGTAGTAGCCATGCCTGTAACCGATCCTGCTACAATTAAGCAAAACTTAATCAATCAGCTGACGGGTCCAGTTAAATGGACACAAAGTGTGCAGGCTATGATAGCAGATGGCGCTACTGAATTTACAGAGGTGGGTCCTGGTAAAGTGTTACAAGGGTTGATTCAAAAAATCCAGAAAGAGGTGTCAGTAAATGGTGTTTCTTAAGCATTACTCTTAGGGAGCAACCTTTATTTCAATGGCACCATTGATCCATTCTGGATCCAGTGTTGCATTATATTTTTTATAGAAACCAATAGCAGGCTCATTCCATTCCAAAACCTGCCATACGACACGTACTAATTTTTTTTCTTTTGCTTCTTCTAAAATTCTCTCGAATAATTGAGCGCCAATTCCTTTTCCTCTCATTTTTTCGGTGACTAAAATATCTTCCAGATATAAGCATTGTCCTTTCCAGGTTGAATACCGGATATAGTATAAGGCAAAGCCGTGAATTACTTTCTCTTCTTCTGCAACAAAGGCCCACCAAACAGGTTGTGTTCCAAATCCACTTTCCGTAAAATGCTGAAGTGATACAGTAACCTCTTGTGGGGCTTTTTCATAGACAGCTAGTTCTTGAATCAATTCCAATAAACGTGGACAGTCAGCAGCCGTGGCACGACGAATGGTAATCGACATATTGGATTTATTGTAAGGCTTGTTCAAGATCAGCAATGATATCATCCACTGTTTCAATACCTACATGCATTCTGATCAGACCTTCTGTGATACCATATTTTTCTTTTTCTTCCTTGGGTACACTAAAATGAGTCATCGATGCAGGATGGGATAGAAGGGTGTCGCAGGTTCCCAATGAAACTGCACGAGTGCAAAAATTCAACTTATTCATAAAATTGATACCACCTTGCAATCCACCTTTCA
>RFVQ01000391.1 GCA_009922495.1 Chitinophagia bacterium | reverse complement strand
AATTACAACAAATTTTAGCCCTGCAAGAAAAAAATCTATTGAGCAATCTTTCTTTGGATGAAAAGCAGGAACAAGGGTTTTTGACGGTAAAGCACAGCCTAGAGCAATTGCAGCATATGCAGGAAATTGCTCCTCACCTCCTGGCTAAAGATGGGGATCAGCTGGCAGGATATGTGCTTTCCATGACCATGGCCTCTAGGGATTTGGTGCCCCTGTTGGTTTCCCTTTTTGATCAGTTTGATCAACTGGAGCTTGGAGGAAAGAAGGTATCCGAGTACCGTCCTATGGTGGTAGGACAAATCTGTGTAGCCAAATCCCATCGGGGACAGGGGGTTTTTGATTCCCTATACGCAGGATTTAGGGAGTCACATGGTTCTCACTATGATTTTGCCATAACCTCCATTGCTTTAAGTAATGAGCGATCCATGGCAGCCCATCAGCGCGTGGGTTTTCAGGTACTCAGCGAGTTTGAAGACAAAACCCAGCCTTGGGCAATCGTTTACTGGGATTGGAATAGTATGTTTTCCCAACGCAGAAAAGTATAGCTTACCTGAAGAAGGTGTTGGAAAGTAATAGCGTGAACTATCAAAAAGGTCTAAAAACAGAAATGGGAAGCGTTTCTTGCGAAAGCCTCCCATTTGGTCGACTGATCCCCGTAGTTCACAGCCTCCTCAAGCTACAGTTCAAGACTCTTCCCAGTTGCCCAGGTTGAAATCTCAGGTTGAAGCCGCCCTCTCGGACTAGTCCTGTTTTTTTAGATTCCCATCTCCATTTCTGTGGTTTCCCCTCTCAAACCCTTGTTTCCAAGAGCTCCTTCATGGCGAGTATCCTGAACCTGCATGTTGACAGATTCTCAGGCCGATCTGTTATAGCACTTCTGCGGTTCCCCGTCTCAAACTACTGTAATTTGTCAGTAGCTCCTTCGTGCACGATTCTCTGTACGAGGACTCCCTTGGGAATCTTCGGCTTGGTTAATCCATTCCGCTCTTCTGGGGTTGCCCCTTTCAACTTAAAGATTTCTTATCATCAATATTTAAAACAATAACTGGGACTTCGTGTATTTTTGCAAGTTGAGCTGCTCTCCATCTTCTTTCTCCAGCAACAATTTCATATTTATTATCTGATTTTTTTCTAACTAATATTGGCTGGATAATTCCTTGCTCTTTAAT
>RFVQ01000040.1 GCA_009922495.1 Chitinophagia bacterium | reverse complement strand
GCCGTGTTCCATGCCCATGATACCCCTGTACCCTTTGTCGTAAATATGCTTGAAAATATTCTTGTAATTCATTTCACCGGTTCCGGGTTCTTTTCTTCCGGGATTATCCCCTATCTGGAAATACCCAATTTCATCCCAGGTCTTGTTGATGTTGGCAATGATATTCCCTTCATTCCTTTGCATGTGGTACATGTCGAACAGGATCTTACAGGCAGTACTGTTCACTGCCTTGCAGATCATAAAGGTTTGGGTTGAATAGCGTAGAAAAAGATCCGGATTGTCACTCAAGGGTTCCAACACCATGACCAATCCATTTTTTTCCAACACCTCAGCACCTCTTCTCAACGCATCAATTACATTGGCCGTTTGAATATCCATCGGAAGCGAACGATCAAAATTACCGGGTACAACCGTCATGTGTTTTGCATTGCATCGCTTGGCAACTTCTACTGCCGTCTTACAATCGCGTACAATCAGGTCCTTGAATTCCTGCTTGCCGGTGGTAAGACTCAACTTCCAATGCCAGCTATCGGTTGTTACCACAAAAACACCCATGGTCATTCCCAACTTCGCGAGGGTTTCTCCGATCTTGGCCTGCATTTCAGGTGTTCTGGACATCATGCCATTGTCTTCAATGCCCCTGAAACCCTGATCATGCGCCCACTTGATCTGATCGATGAAATCCTTTCCTGCATGGTTGGAAAACATGCCATCATGAAAGGCATAGTTCAGGTTGAATGTCTTGGCATCCTGTTGATGGCTTTGCGACTTGAAAGAAGACAAAGCAGCTACACCGGGAAGGATGGATGCTCCGAGCAAGGAACTGCGTTGAAGAAAATTTCTGCGTTGCATATGGCATTAAATTATGTGGTTGGCATGAAGGTTATCCGTTACAAATTACTTAAAATTGCATCAAATACGATGCATTGAAAAAAATTGCCCTTGCCTGCCTGATGCTCTCCCTCACTCCTTTGTTTCATCAGGCTCAAATGACAAAGCCCTCCACAGAAGAACTTTTGATACCCGGTTCCAGCCTTCGCATCAAAATGGTTGCACTCAAAGGTGGATCCTTCACGATGGGAAACAATGCTTCAGCGAAACCCAATGAAAAACCAGCAAGGATCATCCATGTATCTGATTTTTCCATGGGAGCATATGAAATCACACATGATCAGTTTGATCTTTTTTTCAAAGATGAGGGTACCTCTCAGGGTTCTAAGGAGGATGCGGTAACAAGGCCCACACCCCAATACATCGACCTGAGCTGGAACATGGGAAAAGAAGGGGGATTTCCCGTGAACAGCATGAGTGTGGATGGTGCCATGATGTTCTGCCGATGGCTTTATAGCAAGACCGGCATCTTCTTCCGGCTGCCCACAGAAGCAGAATGGGAATATGCTGCCAGAGCCGGCACAAAGACCAACTATTTCTTTGGAAATGACCCAGCCTTGCTCCCACAATATGCCTGGTTCAAAAACAACAGCAAAAACAAATACCAGAAAGTAGGAACCAAAAAACCCAATGCATGGGGCATCTACGATATGCTGGGCAATGTGGCAGAATGGACAATGGATCAATATGATCCGGAATACTATAAAAAGCTGCCCGACAATGCCACGGATCCCACCAATCCACCTGTATCCCGTTATCCCCGTAGCATCAGGGGTGGATCCTACCTGGATGATGCCGCGAACCTTAAAGTTTCTACGCGGTTATTTTCTGAACCCTCCTGGAACAAAAGAGACCCCCAAATCCCCAAAAGCCGCTGGTGGCTGACCGACGGAATGTTTGCCGGTTTCAGGATCGTAAAACCTGCTAAACAACCTACTAAGGAAGAAGCCGAAAATTTTTATAAATTGTATCTCGGTAATTAACAACCTCAAAACAACAACGATGCAAAACAACAAGCCATCATTCGGCAACAGTCGCCGTGAATTTGTCAAAACAACCGGACTCATTTCCGGAGGCGTTATCGCCGCACCATTGCTGAGCCAGGCCAATTTCCATTCTGGCGCAGACGACACCATCAAAGTAGCCCTCATCGGCTGTGGTGGTCGCGGAACAGGAGCTGCCGTTCAAGCCTTGAGAAGCAAACAAAAAGTCAAACTTGTTGCCATGGCTGATGCCTTTCGCGACAGGCTTGATGCAAGTTATAAAAGCATCACCGGAGATCTTTCTGAAGCAGGTGTTAGTGGAGATCTGACCAAAATGGTAGATGTACCGGAAGAAAGGAAATTCACCGGATTTGATGGCTATCAAAAAGCGATCGCACTGGCAGATGTGGTGATCCTCGCAACACCTCCCGGATTCAGGCCCATTCATTTTGAAGAAGCCGTGAAACAAGGCAAACATATCTTCATGGAAAAACCTGTTGCTACCGATCCTGAAGGCGTGAAGAAAGTATTGGTAGCCGCAGAGGAAGCCAAGCAGAAGAAACTCAATGTAGTGGTGGGTTTGCAGCGTCATTACCAAACATCCTACCGTGAACTCTTCAAAAGAAAAGACCTTATCGGTGATATCACCTCAGCACAAGCCTGGTGGAACAATGATGGCGTTTGGGTAAGGCCCAGAAAAGAGGGACAAACAGAAATGGAATACCAGATGCGCAACTGGTATTATTTCAACTGGCTTTGTGGGGATCATATCACCGAACAGCATATCCACAACATTGATGTGATCAACTGGTTCAAAGGTTCTTATCCCGTCAAGGCCCAGGGCTTCGGTGGAAGAGAGGTTCGCAAAGGCAAGGACCATGGGGAGATCTTCGATCATCACTTTGTAGAATTCCATTATGCCGATGGATCCATCCTGAACAGCCAGTGCCGTCATATACCCAAAACATCAGCCAAGGTAGATGAGCTGCTGATCGGTACCAAAGGAAAAATCTATTGTGGTGCAGCCAATATCCGTGATCACAAAGGCAATGTCTTGTATCAATTTGACAAGAAAACCGAGAACGAACCCTACCAGAACGAACACGTTGAACTCTTTGCTGCTATCGCCAAGGGTGAATACAAATTCGCAGATGCAGAGAATGGTGCGAAGAGTACCATGACTTCCATCCTGGGACGCATGGCCACCTATAGCGGACAGGTAGTGGAGTGGGACAAAGCATTGAACTGCGGTCTCAACCTGCAACCCACAGCTTATACATGGGATACTTTGCCGAAATCACTGCCCGATGCCAATGGTAATTACAAGATCGCCATTCCGGGAGTGACCAAATACTACTAGAGAGCAGAGACCCTAAAAATAAAATAGGGAGGAGAATTTGGTTTTACCCATTTTCTGCTCCCTATCTTTTTTTCACGTATGTCTCTTGTCCCCAGTTGCTGGCTGCCCCTATCAAACTTTATCAGAAATCTGTTCTGAACAAATTGACCGGCAAGCCCTCTGCTGAAAACAAATTCGGCATGGCGGTATTGGTGAATCCAAATCTTACATGAAGAGGATCCTTAACGGTTTTGGCCGACACCAAAACGGTTTTTTCTTCTATCCTTGCTTTGGCTGGAACAAAGACACCATCAGCACCGGCAATGAAAAAGTCGGTCAGTTCTCCTCCTTTGCTGATCAGCGTTGTGGGTACATCTTTGAACTGAATCCGGATACTTCCTTTTTCAACTGCATGGGAAGCATAGGTTGGACTCTTGTAAGCCAATCCCTTAACGCCATAAGTTTCTGACAATGCATAATTGGCCAATCTTGCGGCCACTTCTTTTTTCAACTTGGGATGAATGTCTTTTACATTGTCCACCAGATCACTCACAACCACCATCCCTGTTTTGGGATGTACTGCAGACTGCGTTTGTGCTTCCCTGAGGAATGCACCATTGATATGGGTATCTCCATATGTATAAGGCGCGATCTGTACAAAATAGAAGGGGAAGGTTTTGCCCCAGGCCTTTCTCCAGCTGTCGATCATGCTGGTGAACAATCTCTTGTACATAAAATGTGTACCCACATTGCTTTCCCCCTGGTACCAGATGGCACCGGCAATGGAAAACTGAGTGATGGGATAGATCATGGCATTGTAGGCCTCTCCCCTGATATGCGGCCACCAGGCAGCAGGGCTCAATTTCTCTGCAGCATGCAGCAGATCTGGGTCATGCGTGATGATCTCTTCGGGCGTCCAAACTTCTGCCGGTGTTCCACCCCAATTGCTGTTGATCAGTCCAACCGGGAAACCAGTACTGGCATTGATCTGCTTTCCAAAAAAATATCCGATGGCACTGAAATGCAACATGTCTTCAGGACTGCATACAACCCATTTTGCAATTACATCATCCTGGGGTGTTGACGAAGTTGATTTAGGAACATAAAAGAAACGGATCTGCTTGTTGGTGGCATTGGGTGATTCCTCCTTGGATTGAGGCAGGCCTTGATCGGCCGACCATTCCATGTTGCTTTGTCCCCCGCAGACCCATACCTCTCCTATCAGCACATCTTCCAGCAGGATCTCATTGCTTCCTTTGATGGTGATGTTATAGGGACCTCCTGCAGTGGGTGTTTTGATCTCTGCCACCCACCTGGCACCGCGACTGGCGGTAACTTTATAGGTGGTGGTATCCCATCCCACTTTGATGGTAATGTTCTCGGCAGGAGCAGACCAGCCCCATAGTTTGACAGTTGATTTTTGCTGCAATACCATGTGCGAACCGATGATGGAAGGGAGGCGCACTGCTGCTTGCAGGGCAATCATGGTAAAGAGCAAGGGAAGGAGGAAAAGAATTTTTTTCATGTGGCATTATTTTACCCCATGAATGTAACAAATATCAGGACATGATATCCTTCTTCCTGAAAATCAAAATGCTGGCCACCAGAAAACCGACAATGTGCAAGAAAAGGATGCCGGCAGAATACAAAACAGCCCGAAGGTTTTCAATGGAGCCAATGATCTGTTCATTGTTCTCATTAACCGTCACATCAAAAAAACCTTTCCATCCCAACATATGACTGGTGAAGAGAAAGGGTTTGAGGCTGCTGAAAATGGGAAGGTCCAATGTATTCAGGATCGTGAAAACAATGATGATGCTCATGGTGGCCATGATGGGACCAATCGAGTTTTCCGCAAAGAGGCTGAGGAAAAAACTCAGCGCAGATACTGTGAGCAAGGCGATCGCGGCAAAAACAAAAGCTGCCAAATATCGCCACATCACATCCGAAGCCATGATCTGGGTGGCGGAATCACTTTTGAGGATCAGCATATCGTCCACGCCAAAAACCAGCATGGATATGCCCAGGGCCCAAACCGCCATCCAGAGCAGCAAAGCAATCGTATAGATACCAGAGGCAGTGAACTTGGCCAAAATAAGTGTCGAACGTCGAATGGGTTTGGTCAGCAAAACCCGCAGGGTGCCTTGTGCGGCTTCCCCCGAAATCATGTCTCCTGCCACCAGGGCCACCAGCAGCGGCACATGAACCAACAACAGCTGCAATATGATATAGGCCATCAGATAGCCATTCATGATGTTGCCCTGGATATCAAATGAATCCGTGAATGATTGCAAACCGAACTGCATATAACTATCCCCATCTGCATAAAATCCGAGCTGGATCAGCCCAACAATTGCTGCCACAGCACCAAAGGCTATGTAGGTCCGCGGCTTGCGAAAAATTTTGTACAGCTCTATGTTGACGATATTAAGAAACTTCATTGCCGGAGGTTAGAGAAAGAAAATAAGCTTCGAGAGAATTCATGGAACGAAGACTCGTGATGCCGATATTGTTGTCAACCAGGTACTTGTTCAGCGCGGCTACCTCTCCAGCATTGATTTCAACACTGATGCGATGGGCAGTTGATCTTGATGTGGATTTGCTCCAAACTGTTTCAGACAAAAGTTCAAGTGCTTTGGGATTGTCTGTTGATACGATCTCCAATTGCAGTTTTTCGGGATTGACCAGCTCATTCACTTTTCCTTCCACTACCTTTTTCCCTTTGTTGATGATGAGCATGCTGTCCGCCACCTGTTCGATCTCGGATAAAAGGTGCGAAGAAACCAGGATGGTTTTACCGCGGTCACGACTGAGCATCAGGATGAGGTTGCGGATATCAGCAATACCCTGTGGATCCAGACCGTTCGTAGGCTCATCCAAAATGATAAAATCAGGGTTGTGCACCAGCGCCACTGCTATGCCCAAGCGCTGCTTCATGCCCTGAGAATAGACCCTTACGGGATCCTTGGCCCGCTTGTCCAATCCCACCAAAGCAAGACAGTCCATGATTTCCGCTTTGCTGATACGGTTGGCACTGAGCTTGGCAAAAAGGCTCAGGTTCTCATACCCCGAGAGATAACGATAGAGATCCGGCTTTTCCACCACCGCACCGATCCTTTGCAGGATGGCCTCCCGTTCAGCATACAGGGATTTGCCAAATATTTCAATGTTACCACTGGTGGGCCGAATAAGAGAAAGGATCATCCTGATGGTGGTGGATTTACCTGCTCCGTTCTGTCCGAGGAATCCATAGACCTCTCCCTGGTTCACTTCAAAGGAGAGATCATTGACTGCCTGAAAGCTGCCGAAAGATTTGGAAAGATGGTTGACGGATAACATGAAAAGAATGAAGTATTTACACAATAGAAACAAGTCAACACCCAATTGGTTGCTGCCATGAAAATAAAAAAAAGTCCGGTTGCCCGGACTTTCCTTGCTATGATTATTTCATGCTGCATTATTTGAACTGGGCCATGATAGCTTTGGCCAATTCGGTCATGGTCTTGAGACCGTCTTCAGGCAGATTGCCTTTCTTGAACTCAGCCAGGATCTCAGGATTTTTGCTTTCCAATTCCATCAGGAACTGCTCTTCGAAAGCCTTTACAGACCTTACGGGAATATCCCTGAGAAGGCCCTGTGTACCCAGGTAGATAATGGCCACCTGCTTTTCAACGGATACCGGCTGGTATTGACCTTGCTTCAGCACTTCCACGTTACGGGCACCTTTGTCGATCACCGACTTGGTAGCCGCATCCAGATCACCACCAAACTTGGAGAAGGCCTCCAACTCACGGTAAAGGGCCTGATCGAGTTTCAGGGTACCAGATACCTTTTTCATGGACTTGATCTGGGCATTACCACCCACGCGGCTTACAGAGATACCTACGTTGATCGCAGGACGAATACCGGCATTGAACAAGTTAGATTCAAGGAATATCTGTCCGTCTGTAATGGAGATCACATTCGTCGGGATATAGGCTGATACGTCACCTGCCTGCGTTTCAATGATGGGAAGAGCAGTCAGAGAACCACCGCCTTTTACCAGATGCTTGATAGAAGGAGGAAGATCGTTCATGTTCTTGGCTACCTCATCCTTTGCGATCACTTTCGCTGCACGCTCGAGCAAACGGCTGTGGAGATAGAATACGTCACCTGGGTATGCTTCACGGCCTGGAGGGCGGCGAAGGAGCAGGGAAACCTCACGATAGGCAACAGCCTGCTTGGACAGATCATCATAGATGATCAGGGCAGCGTTACCGGTATCACGGAGGAACTCACCGATCGCAGCACCTGCGAATGGAGCGTAGAACTGCAAAGGAGCAGGATCAGCAGCTGGAGCAGCAACGATGATGGTATAATCCATGGCACCATTGTCTTCCAATGTTTTCATTACACCGGCGATGGTAGAGGCTTTTTGTCCGATGGCTACATAAATACAATATACTGGCTTGCCTGCTTTGTAAAATTCTTTCTGGTTGATGATGGTATCGATGGCAATGGCAGTCTTACCGGTCTGACGGTCACCAATGATCAATTCACGTTGTCCGCGTCCAATGGGAATCATCGCATCGATTGCCTTGATACCCGTCTGCAGGGGTTCCTTCACCGGCTCACGGTAGATAACACCAGGAGCTTTGCGCTCGAGGGGCATTTCATAAAGGTCTCCAGCAATAGGACCTTTGCCGTCGATGGGTTCACCCAATGTATTGATAACACGTCCAACAAGACCCATACCTGCTTTGATGGAGGCGATCAAACCTGTACGCTTGACCTTGGAGCCTTCTTTGATACCAGCACCTTCACCCATCAATACCACACCCACATTGTCTTCTTCCAGGTTCAATGCAATGGCCTTGACACCGTTCTCAAACTCAACCAGTTCACCTGATTTCACATTGTTGAGTCCGTATATACGGGCAATACCATCACCCACCTGAAGCACAGTACCCACTTCTTCCAGTTCGGCAGAGGTGTTAAAGTTGCTCAGCTGCTGGCGGAGTATCGCTGAGATCTCATCGGGTTTAATGTCTATCATAACTGCTTATTTTAATTGTAGTCTTTGAATGATTAATTGATTTCACTTACGTACATGTTCTTGATGAACTGACGCTTGATGTATTGGAGATCATGTTTGATGCTGGCATCAAAAAGCTGATCATCCACTTGCACGACCATGCCTCCGATGATAGCCGGATCGACTTTTTCCTTGAGCTCGATCTGCTTTCCTTTGAGGATAGCACTGTTTTCCAGTTGCTTGGCAATGACAGCTTTGGCTTCGGCAGACAATTCCACAGCGGTTGTAACTTCCGCCACCTTGATTCCTTTCCTGTCGCGGTACATGCCCATGAAAGCTTCAATGATTTCCTGGATGGCGACCGACCTGCCTTTTTCAAAAATCAATTTGAAAAAAGAAACCGTGAGGGGTTGAACATGCTTGGAAAAGACCGCTTCAAAAACAGCCACTTTCTTTTCACCCGCTACAACAGGTGACTTGAGCAACAATTCCAGTTCCTTGTGCTCGATACCTTTGATGAGGTCAAGATCCTTTTTCACCTCTTCCACCTTACCCGTTTCCACGGCGAGGTCAAAGAGTGCTTTTGCGTAACGTTGTGCTACTTTGGTTTGACGCATGGTTATTATTTTCCGAACTGGTGCAATTCACCAGCCATTTGCTGAATGTATTTTTCCTGCTCAGTCTTGTTCTCCAATTGCTTGCGGATCACTTTCTCAGAAATTTCAATCACCATGTTGCCGATCTGGTTTTTCACATCGGTCAGGGCAGCCATTTTCTGGGTTTGGATGGCAGCCTGCGCATCGTTGATGATCTTGGCAGCCTCTGCCTTGGCTTGTTCCTTGGCATCACTGATCAGTTTGTCCTTGGTTTCCTTGGCTTCCTTCAGCATTTGAGAACGCTCTTCCCTGGCTTGTGCCATCAGGGCCTCATTCTCATTCTTGAGTTGCGCCATTTCGGCCTTCACTTTTTCAGCAGAAGCAAGCGCATCCGTGATACCGGATTCCCTTTCGTTGAGCGATTTGATGATGATGCCCCATGCAAATTTCTTTAGGATGAAGAATACCAATCCAAATGTCAACAAGGTCCAGAACAAGAGACCAATACCGGGTAATAAAAGATCCATGATCTATAGTTGATTTTATCTTTTTAAGAGTAACTGCATCCTCCGCCCTGTGCTTTGGATGCAGTTGTTTTTTTGTGCTCCGTAATGATTATTTCAGTACGGCCAGGAGACCTGCGATAACCGCGAAAAGGGCAACACCCTCAACGAAAGCGGCAGTCAGGATCATGTTAGCACGAATGTCATTTGCGGCTTCCGGCTGACGGGCAATTGATTCAACTGCACCTTTACCGATCTGACCAATACCGATACCGGCACCGATCGCTGCAAGTCCAGCTCCGATAGCACCACCGAGGTGGGATACGCTAACGTCAAGCAGAATGTTCATCAGACTCATGATACTTGGTTTTTAAATGAAAAAAAAGGTTTAGTGGTGATCATCATGCCCACCTTCAAAAGCCTGTCCGATGAATACGGCGGTCAGGTTGGTAAAGATGAAAGCTTGTATGAAGGCAACCATTATTTCAATCAGGTAAATAAAGACGGCAAAGGCCACGGAGAGCGGTGAGAATCCCCATCCAGCAACTGCACTCATGGATCCGAAAATGAAGATCAATGTAATGAAGCTCAGGATGATGATATGACCCGCAACCATGTTGGCGAACAGACGCACAATGAGCGCGAAAGGCTTGGTGAATACACCCAGTAATTCTACAGGGAGCATGATGAAGATTCTTACAGGAAGGGGCACTCCTGGGAACCAAAAAATATGGGCCCAGAAATGTTTGTTGGTACTGAAAAGAATCACAAAGAAGGAGATCACGCCCAATACCACCGTGAAGGCAATGTTACCGGTCACGTTGGCTGAGCCAGGAAGCAATCCAAAAATATTGTTGATCAGGATGAAAAAGAATACGGTGAGCAGATAAGGCAGGTATTTGGCATACTTTCCGCCGAGATTGGGCTTGGCTACTTCATCTCTCACAAATGTAATCACCGGCTCAATGGCATTTTGCCAGCCCTTGGGCGCAGTGGTAACCCCCTGGCCTTTTTTGTACTTGTTGGCGACACCAATCAAAAGCACCACCAGGAGGGTCAGCGCGATGAGCATCTGGACCACATTCTTGGTGATGGACAGGTCATAAAAAACTTCTGCAGGATCCTCACTGTGGATTTTGTTTTCCTCCAGTTGATAGCCTTGGTAGCTGGCATGACCATGGTGAAATTGGCTGGAAGAGAAAACAACCAGTCCCTTGGTTTGAGAATAAAGGATGACCGGAAGAGGGATGCTGGCATGGAATTCCGTGCCATCCGCCTTTTTCAAGGTAAAAAAATGGAAGTCATGCGCGTCCTGGATATGCTCCATGATGACCTTGGCAGGATCCAGCGCCTTCTCCCCTGCTTCTTCATTGGCTTTGACTGACAATGAAAATACAGTGAAAAACAGCCCCAAAATAGCCACCAGCAACGATTTCAGCCTTTTCGAACCCATAAGACTTCCCAAATTTTGCGCAAAGATAATATGGATGAGGCTAAATCCGCCAAAAAAGAGGGGTTTGGGGAAATATTTTTAGGGGGTCAATCGATCCTTTTGAAAGCCTCCGTCATAAAAATCGCAGTATCGGCAAACTCAGCCCCTTTGTTCATCTGGTCAGGCAATGCCCTGGCCATGGCCAACTCCTCTGTCTGGGTGGTCAATACCCCAAAAATCAGGGGAATATCGGATTGGGCAGACAAATAACTTACCCCCTGGGTAACAAACTGACAAACATACTCATAATGGTCTGTATCCCCTTTGATGATGGCCCCAATGATGATGATGGCTTCGTAAGCAGGATTTTTCATGAGCCTGCGGGCATAGGAAACGGTTTCTACGGCACCGGGACAGGTAAAGATCTTGTTGGGAACCTGCTTTTGAGTGAGTCGGTCAACACAACCCTGTAAGAGGAGATCAGTAACTTCTTTGTTGAATTCAGCTTTGACGATGGCAATCATGGGTTCAATATCAATTTGTGATGGGCAATAGCGATCTTATCCTTCAAGTAGTTTTCGTTGTATTCATTGAGGGTAGAAGAAAAATGATGGACTTTAAAGTGAAAACCGGCTTCTGACAATGCCTGGGCCTTGGAGGGATTGTTGGACAGCAATTCAAAATAATCCAGCTGCTCATTTCTCAAAATAGAAATAACATCATCATATTTTCTTGCATCTGCAGGAAGCCCCAGTTTTAGGTTGGCTTCGAAGGTATTGCATCCCTGATCCTGTAAATGATAGGCGGCAATTTTCTTTCCCAATCCAATGCCCCGACCCTCATGGCCTCTCAGATAGACCAGGTATCCGTGTCCGTGCTGTTGGATCATTGCCAGTGATTTCTGCAGTTGTTCGCCGCAATCACAACGAAGGCTTCCCAACACATCCCCCGTCAGGCATTCGCTGTGGATCCTTACCAGTGGTTGGACTTCATCCCCTTCTTTTTCTTTGACGAGCAATAGATGCTCAGCGCCGGTAACGGTATTCTGATAAACTTTTGCAACAAATTCACCATGTTGGGTAGGTAAAATGGTGCGTGAGACCATCTGACAATTGGCAATGGCTTTCGATCGATAGGCAACAAGATCGGATATGGTGATCATGGCCAGCTTGTGGGCTGCTGCAAAACCTGCCAGCGAATCCCTTCGCATCATGCTGCCATCCGGATGAAGGATTTCACAAATGATGGCCGCCTTGGGCAAACCTGACAATTCGCAGAGGTCGACTGCTGCTTCGGTATGCCCACGCCTCACCAAAACTCCACCCTTCTTAGCCAGCAACGGAAAAAGATGACCGGGTGTTATAAAATCACTGGCAGTGGTCATTTCACTGGAAACCAATTGGGCCGTTATCGAACGTTCAAATGCTGAAATACCAGTTGTAATGCCATGATCCTTGGAAGCATCTATCGAATCCAGAAAAGCAGTATGGAAGGGATCTTTGTGGTTGGTTCGGACCTTTTTCAGTTGCAATCGGTCAGCGATTACCTCATCAATGGCGATGCATACCAATCCTCTCGCTTCCGTAATGCAAAAATTGATCTTTTCAGGGGTGGGTAAACCTGCGCAATCCTTCTTCAACAGTATCAAAAACAGGGCTCATTTTTTTCTCAACAATTTCTCAGTGTATTTGGCCAAAACGTCAAATTCCAGGTTGACAATATCTCCCGGTTTTAATTGACCAAGGGAGGATTTTTCCAGGGTGATCGGTATCAGACAAAGTTCAATGTGATCGTCTCGGTCTTCATTGATCGTCAGACTGACACCGTTGACTGCGATGGACCCCTTGTAAACAACATACTTTTGAAATGGTTCGGGGATCGCTATTTTCATGAAGGTGACCTCTCCCTGTGGATCCACACCCAACACTTTTCCTACCGTATCAACATGCCCCAATACATAATGGCCTCCCATGAAACCATTGGGTTTGGTGGGCCATTCAAGATTGATCTTTCTGCCCACAACATATTGGGAGATGGCAGTTTTTTTGATGGTTTCCGGAGAAACAAAAAAATGCAAAAAGCCATCATCAAATGAGGATGCTGAGAGACAGACCCCATCAACAGCAATGCTCTCTCCAAGGTTGGTTGAATGGATATCCATGTCTGTGGCAACAGCAAGCCTGATGCCATTCTCCACTTCCTTCATGCCAACAATTCTTCCCAGTCCAACTATTCCGGTAAACACTATCTTTACTTTTGAGTGCGCAAAGTTATGCAGAATTACCAGGACAAAACCTTTATTTTGGAAGCGATTCGGGAAGCGGAAAAGGCTGTCCCGAAAAAAGTCCGGCCGAACCCGTTGGTAGGTGCCATTGTTGTCAATGAATTGAATGAGATTATCGGAAGAGGCCACCATGAAAAACTAGGAGGGCCACATGCAGAAGTACATGCTATCCGGGATGCCCTGACCAACAGCAAAGATCTCTCTAGCTGTACGCTCTATGTGAGCCTTGAACCCTGTTCGCACCATGGTAAAACACCTCCCTGCACCGACCTTATCCTGAGCACCGGTATCAAAAAAGTAGTGATCGCCAGCATGGACCCCAATCCACGAGTCAGCGGCGCGGAAATACTTCGGGAAAAAGGAGTGGAAGTTTTGCATATTCACAACGAAGCGGCAGTGCAGCTGAACCGGACTTTCAACATCAACCAAATATCTGGTCGTCCCCATTATCTTGCCAAAATAGCCATGACACTGGATGGCAAAATCGCAGATGCCGATGGCAACAGCAAATGGCTGACCTGTGAGAGCAGCAGAAAGTTTGTTCACAAATCGCTGAGAACGCAAACCGATGCTATTCTTTCAACAGCCAAAACTGTTATCAGGGATGATGCCAAATTGAATACCAGATTCGATGATATTGAAGAGGAATTGACGGCAATCATCGTCGACAAATCCTTGTCCCTCTTGGAAGCCAGCAACCAATCCCTCAGGATCCATTATCCTCGCAAGAAAACCAAGCTTATCCTGTTGGCCAACAAAAAAACACCAGCAGGTTTACCGGAACATGTTCTTTGCCCGGAGGGCATGTTTACTGATCTGGGCCAATTGAATTTTGAGGCCTTGAATCGGTTTTTGATGCAACAGGAAATCTATCATGTGCTCGTGGAGGCGGGAGGAAAAATGTGTGCGAGTCTTCATGAAGCGGGCCAAATGGACGATCTCATCCTTTTTACCGCGCCCAAGATCATGGGTGAAAAAAATGCCGTGCCGGCATTTCAGTTTTCTGAAAAAAAATCATCGAACAAGAACCAGCATTTTGTGATCAAAGAAAGCAGGCAGTTTGAGCAGGATATCATGACATGGTACCAAGCAGTTGATCATTGATAGGCATGTTGGATCACATATTCAACAACTTCTCCCTTTTCCATTCTGATCCTTTTGTTGGCATGCTGGATCGTGGAAAGCCGATGTGCAATGATGATGGAGGTTCTGCCCTTGGTCAGCACCTCAATGGCATGCTGGATCAATTTTTCTGTATAGGAATCCACAGAGGATGTAGCTTCATCCAAGATAAGTATGGATGGCTTGTAGAGCAATGCCCTGAGAAA
>RFVQ01000390.1 GCA_009922495.1 Chitinophagia bacterium | reverse complement strand
CAGATAATCCAGACGTACACCATAGGTGAGCCTGAAATTCTTGGCCAACTTCCACTCGTCCTGTCCATATACAGTATAGAACTGGTTCTGGAAAGTCTGCCAGGGCAACTTGCCATTGGGCAACAAAGTGTAACGGTAGTTGAAACGGGCAATGGGAACAGGAGAAGTAGCAAGGTTCTTGTTCGCGAGATAGGCACTGGCAGCTGTCTTGAAGTCTGCTATGCTGTTGAACACCCATACACCATTCGATGCATAGAAGAACAGGTTGTTCGACTTGAAAGATTCAAAGGCAGCACCCAAGGTAATGGTATGATTGCCCCTCACCAACGTGGTATTGTTGGTGATGTTGAAAGTGGAATAGTTCAACTTGTTGTTAGGCGTAAAAGGATCGAAACCAATGGAAGTATAGGTACTTCCACCCACACCACTGAGGATGTCAACGGTTGGGAAGATACCAGTCCTGTAGGCGCGGTCTTCGAGCTGTTTGTTATAAGTAACCAGGAACTGGTTGGACACCCTGTTCTTGAAGTTGGAAGTCAATTCCACTACAGCAGAACGGGTATTGTCCTGGATGATATAACCGGTATTCTGTCCGGAGATGGCCAAAGCCGAGTTCTGCCTGTTACCATTACCTGCTGTATTTCCTGAGTTGGAGTTGGAGATGGGCACGTCGGTTTGTGAATTGTGGTGCGCATAACGAACCGACAATTTGTGTACATCATTGATATTCCAGTCGATACGGCTCAACACCTTGCGGCTGTAAGACTCGTTGTTGAAATTATCAATGGCACCGAGGTCATAGTTGAAATTGCTGGACAAGAAAGACTTCAGGTCTTCCAGATCAGCAGCTGTGGTCCTGGATACGTTACCGGTGGCACCGCTTCTGTTGGCAACCCAATCCAAGGCAGGCCTTGAACCGGAAGTGAATTCACCATTCACGAAGAAGAACAATTTGTTCTTGATAATGGGACCGCCAAAACGGAAACCAGTGGTTCCTACATTATAAGGAGTAGGGGGAACATTCGCGGTCTTGCTGGCTACCTTGTCACCTGCCAGGTCCCTGCTGTTCCAGAAACGGAACACAGAACCGGAGAAGTCATTGGTACCGCTTCGGGTTACCGCGTTGATGGCAGCACCGGCAAAACCGGATTGCTTCACATCATAAGGAGTG
>RFVQ01000389.1 GCA_009922495.1 Chitinophagia bacterium | reverse complement strand
TCAAAGCACCCCAACTCCAATCACTGGCAGCGACGCCAGAGTAAAATGCTGTTTCCAAAAATTTCCCTTCACCATTGTTTACCTGAAGAGCATTTTGTGTGAATTGATTATAAAATCCCTGGTTCTGCTTGAGCTTAAATACTTCATATCCTTCGAAAGAAGTATTGGTTTTTAATCTGTAGTCATCCCCTGGCAACATATCTGTTGTGAAAATATCAGGCTTACCATCGTTGTTGATATCCTGCAAATCAGCACCCATGGAAGAAAAGCTGATATGTTGCATGCGTTGTTCCAGCTCATCTTTGAAGGTTCCATTGCGTTGATTGATATAGAGATAATCTTTTTCGAAGAAATCGTTTGAAACATATACATCAGGATAACCGTCTAGGTTCACATCACCCACCGTAACGCCCAGTCCGAAGCTGATAATGGATCCAAAGATCCCAGCCTCTTTACTGATGTCGACAAATTTGCCGTTATCATTTCTATACAGATGATCACCCCCACCTTTTAAAAATTCAGCAAAGGGTGCGTCGGGGTCTCTGACAGCACGCATGTTAGCGTAGTTGAGTGTATTGACAGGGATAGGACTGTTATTCACTAAAAAACAATCAAGATCACCATCCAAGTCAAAATCAAAGAAAGAAGCCTGGGTAGAGTATCCGTCATTGTCTAAACCAAACTCAGCAGCTTTGTCTGTGAATGTAAGATCATGGTTGTTGATGAATAACTGGTTTTTACGCAAACTCTTATCCAGCATGTTCCCTGCATTGCAGACATATATATCCAACCAACCGTCGGCGTTGATATCTACAAAAACAACACCTGTACTCCATTGTTTTTTTTCTCCGAAGCCGGCTTTCTCAGAAATATCTTCAAACTGGAGATTTCCTTTGTTGAGGTATAATTTATTGGCAGATTGGTTGGCAGTAAAAAAGACATCCGCCAAACCATCGTTGTTGATATCACCTGTTGCAACTCCTCCTCCATTATAAAAATTACGGTACTTGAATACATTGTATTCTTTGGATTCCTCCAGAGTATTTATAAAATTGATGTTGCTGTTTTCTACCAATGAAAACAGGCTATCCTTTTTCTTGGAAGTACAAGCAAACAGAAAAGCAACAAGAACAACAAATATTCTCCTCATCAACATAATTAGAACAACAAA
>RFVQ01000388.1 GCA_009922495.1 Chitinophagia bacterium | reverse complement strand
TCAGGTACTGAACCCAAAATAAAATTCTATTTCAGTGTTCAAGGGAAATTGAATTCGATTCCTGATTTTGATGATGCCTATGCTGCATTGGGTAAAAAAATAGATGATATTATTTCAGATCTGGCACTTTAAAGCATCATTCATTTCATGAGAGCGACCACAGACGATTTTGTGCACAAAGGGATGCGAAAGCAGCTGGTAGAACTAATCAAATCAAAAGGTATCACGGATGAAAAGGTCTTGACTGCCATTTTGAATGTTCCAAGACATTTTTTTCTGGACTCTGCTTTTGAAAAACAGGCTTATGAAGACCGTGCTTTTCCAATTGGTGAAGAGCAAACCATCTCTCAGCCCTACACGGTTGCTTATCAAACCCAGTTGTTGCAGGTTAAGCCTTTTGAGAAAATACTGGAAGTAGGAACGGGAAGTGCCTACCAGGCATCCATATTGGCAGAATTGAAAGCCAAAGTCTATTCAATTGAGCGTCAAAAACGATTGTTTGATGCCAACAAAAACTTTCTGTTTCTGAAGAAATACCCAACCTTGAGTATGTTTTATGGGGATGGATTTGAGGGATTGCCTACCTATGGTCCATTCGATAAAATTCTGATAACAGCTGCAGCTCCTTATGTTCCGGCAAAATTACTCGCACAATTGAAGGTGGGCGGTTTCATGGTGCTTCCTCTTGATGAGGGTGAAAATCAACGCATGCACAGAATAACCAAATTGAAGGATGGAGATTTTTCAGAAGAAAAATTTGATGAATTTTCATTTGTTCCCATGTTAATGGGCAAAAGACAATAAAAAAAGCCGCTTCTATGGAAGCGGCTTTTTAGATCATTGTTGCATTTGCATTCCTTCATTCATTCCATCCATTCCACTTCTGGTGTTTTTTCTCTTGAAGATAGAAGCATCTACCTTGCCAAATCTGTAGTTGAAGTTCAAACGGAATACCTGCCAATCCCTTCTTCTGGAATTGGTTTGGGTAAAGTATTGTGACTCAGAATAAGAGCCAAAGACCTTGGTTCTGAACATATCGTTCATGCTGAGGGTAAGTGTTCCTCTTTTTTCCTTGAGGAAATCCTTTTTCAGTGCAAATTCGAAACCATAATTGGGTTTTACGTATCCTTGTGCAGATGTCTGGACAAATCCGCCCCAGCCACCACCGCCGCCTCCGCCAC
>RFVQ01000387.1 GCA_009922495.1 Chitinophagia bacterium | reverse complement strand
CTCAAATCACAGTCCCTGGAGTTGTGGTGCCTTTCACTGGGGGATACCGGATCATTTTGCGCAGAGGCGCACCCGCATGCCGATCATGGGCTCCACCCCAACTTCCTGAGAGCAATATCACTGTGGAGATTACTCGATTGGGCGGAGGTTTCGGAAGGAGATTGAAATTTGATTATGTGGTCGAAGCGGCTGAAGTTTCTTCCTTGGTGAAGAAGCCCGTGAAGTTGATCTGGACAAGAGAAGATGATATGGGAGGAGGAAGTTATCGTCCAGCCGTGAGGTATCGTTTTGAAGCAGCATTGGATGCTAATAAAAATTTGGTTGGTTATAAGTTGAGAGGAGTTGGCATCAATGTGGGCAACTCTACGCGCGAGCACAATTTCCCTTCCGGCTCCATTGATAATTTGCTGATCGAATCCATCGATCATCCATCCCCCATCACCACCGGTGCATGGCGTGCACCCGTCACAAACTTTCTCGCTTATGCCGAGCAGGCATTTTTGGATGAAGTGGCAGAGGCCATGGGCAAGGATCCGGTACAAATGAGGTTGGAGTTGTTGCAAAAAGCCAGAACGAAGCCTGCCGGTCCCATTCGCTATGATATTGACAGAATGGAGAAGGTCATCAAAACCGTTGCCGAAAAATCACAGTGGGGCAAAAAACCCGGTGTGGCACAGGGTTTGAGTGTTTACTTCTCTCATGCTTCCTATGTGGGGCAGGTATGTGATGTGGTGATGGAAGGCGGTAAGCCCAAGGTGAAAAAGATCACCGCTGTTTCCGATTGCGGAGTGGTGGTGAACAAGTCGGGTGCAGAGCAGCAGGTGATGGGAGGCATATTGGATGGCATGGGTCATGCCATGTATGGAAAACTGAGTTTCAAGGAAGGTGAACCCGAACAGAAAAACTTTGATGTCTATCGTCATATTCGCATGAAAGGAATCCCTGAGGTGGAAGCGCATTTTATTGACAATGGCATCGATCCCACCGGACTCGGTGAGCCTGCGTTGCCGCCCACTGGAGGTGCTGTTGCCAACGCCATTTACAAAGCCACAGGCAAGCGCATTTACAAGCAACCTTTCATCGAACAAGAACCTTTGAAGGAGGCGGAATAACCAATGAAACGATTGGCACACATGGCCATTGTTGTTGATGATTACGACAGGGCCATTGCATACTATACCAACATTTTGGGTTTT
>RFVQ01000386.1 GCA_009922495.1 Chitinophagia bacterium | reverse complement strand
TCTTCATCAAAAGTGGGATTTGTAAGCTGGAATTGGAATGCCCGTTTTCCCATAGGAGTCAAACATTTGTTTAAAAAAGAGAGAACGGACGAAAGTTGTCCGTATTGTTTACTATTTTGATCGCGATCATTGATAATATTTAATTGCGCGAGTGTATGATTTGCGAGAACCATTCGATTCGAAGAATTGTTGAATTTGGGAATATGAATTTTGCGCACCAAATTGGCATCGTGTTCTTGGATAAAATTCAGCAAATAGCAAAGCGATTGAGTTGCCACCGCATATTCAGTAAATTCGGAATAAATATGATACGCATCTTCGCCAAAAAATGTTTTCAATATATGTATAATATATTTCTGTTTCAAGCAATTCTGGATTTTTTCATTTGAAGCGCGAATCTCTGTATTGGACAAATCCGAAGATATATAATGAATCATCTGTGTTTTTATACCACTATATTGTACCACTTTCTGAATATCTTTTTGAGAAAATGGCGATATAAAGAGAACCTCACTTGGCGAAAAAACAGAGATACAGCGTTCTAATTCGTCAAAAGTAGTGGGATTCATACGATATGGACATTCGTGTTCAAACAAAAAAGATTCTCCAGTGAAAATATTAATAACAGAAACCCCATATATTAGCTTTTGTTGATAAGATATATTTGGCGATATAGTCTTGGAAACTTCAAACCATATAGACATTATATTATTTGTAATTTGTGGATTAGTATCAGTTTCATAGGAGATATAAGTACCCGGACTATATATTCCATGAAGTTTGCGTATAACATCGCGACCATTTTTTTCTTGAATATAAACTATTGTAGTATATCCGGCATCAGTAATTTTTTGTATATATTTATCAAGCGAATAATCGCGAAATCCAGCCATCACGATAGAACATCCATTATGAATTAATTTTTTTTCCGCGATATTAAGATTACATATTTGCGAAACTTCTTTGATAGGTGTATTTGGCGATAATTCTTTGGAGTCTTTTTCATAATACCCATATATTTCAAAAAAACTGCCAACTTGCATAAGAAGTACTGTCTGTTCTCCATATTCTTGTTTGTATTGTTTGGTGAGTTTGAGATATAAATCCATAATGTTCTCTGACGTGGCGCTGTCTTCTGGCATCTTTGATAATGTGTTAGTTATATAATACAATATGTGATAATAGACATATTATATTAT
>RFVQ01000385.1 GCA_009922495.1 Chitinophagia bacterium | reverse complement strand
AAAGAGGGTTCTATTGTCTCGATGAGTGGCTTTATTTTTTCAGTGAAATGGATGACGGTCTCTTTCGGAATCATCTTTCCATTGATCTTGATCCTTTCCCTAAAGTCATGGAGATGGGGGGAGGTATACAATCCCGTTTTATATCCTTGTTCCTGAAGCACTGAAGCGATGAGATGGCTAACGGAACCCTTGCCATTGGTGCCGGCAACATGAATGGTTTTGATTTTCTGTTCGGGGTTCCCCAATGCCTTGCAAATTTCAAGGGTATTGGACAGGTCCATCTTGAGTGCAGCATTGCCTGTTCTGCTGAACATAGGCAGTCTGGAATATAGATACGCAAGGCAGGCCTTATAATCCATAGTACAAAGATATTGTATCTTTGCACCCATGAGTATGATAATGTGGGGCCCTATAGCCTTGTTTTCCATCATCACCGGGGTGCTTCTCTTTTATTACCTGAGGTATTTCAGAATGCTGGCTTTTTTTAAACAGCCAGAAAGGGATGTGAGAAAGGAGCATCCTGTAAGTGTCGTGATTTGTTCCAGAGATGCTGCGGATCATATTGAACAAAATCTTCCAGGGGTTCTTGCGCAAACCTATAAAACGACCCATGAAATTATCGTTGTGAATGATAATTCACAGGACGACACGAAATATTTGCTGGAAGGATTGTACAAAGATTTCAAGCAACTGCATTTGGTCGAGTTGAAACAGGAGGCAATGCATATTCCGGGTAAAAAGTTTCCTCTTTCAATGGGTATTAAGGCGGCAAGACATGAAGTGCTCTTGCTCACAGATGCAGATTGTATTCCCGCTTCAGAGAATTGGATCCAGAAGATGCAGGATGCTTTTACCAATGGCATTGAAATCGTTTTGGGATATGGCGCTTACAAGAAGAAGAAAAGCTTGTTGAATTGGGTGGTCAGAATGGATACTTTTCACACCGCCCTTCAATATCTTTCCTCGGCACTGGCTGGCAAACCCTATATGGGTGTAGGCAGAAATCTTGCCTACAAACGGGAATTGTTTTTCAGGCAAAAAGGATTTGCAGCCTATCATCATTTGCCAGGAGGGGATGACGATCTGTTTATCAATGGCTGTGCGAATGGGCAAAATACCTCCGTTGTGATTGACAAAGAGGCTTTCACCTATTCAACACCTCCTGATTCCTGGTCAGCATGGTTTGCACAAAAAGAAAGA
>RFVQ01000384.1 GCA_009922495.1 Chitinophagia bacterium | reverse complement strand
AAAGAAATATAATATAATTTTTCTTTTGATAATAATAATTCTATGTATATTGATGTCATTTGCCTTCCCACAACAACCCAAATATTTAAATTCCCATAATCAGTTTATTTCTAACGGAGTCATCGAAGGTTATAGTACAGAAATAACGCCGTATAAAACGCAGCTTCTTCAAAAACAGCAAAATATAAAACGTAATTGGGGTATTACATTTACAGTGAAAATAAATAGTATCGCAAATGATAATCAGTGGCGCCAAATTATTGGAATTACCCCTGATAATAACGGCGCAGACAAGCGGTTTTTTGGTGCATGGCTTTATCCGAATAGTAATAATATATATTTTAGAACTGCAACATTATCCAGCTGGGATGATAATATTTTTGATCAATCATTCCCACTTAAAATTGGTAATCAATATCGTTTTTATGTGATTTCAAATTTATCTGATAAAGGTGATACACAAAATATAATTGTACAAGTTACAAATATAACTGATAATATTCCGACTAAACAAATTGCAAATGTAATGTTAAATGCGCCACTATATATATCATCAACAGGATCAAAATTAGGATTACAACCAGCTCAAATTGATACGCCGAATGTCAACATATATACATCGTATAGTTCTTTCCTTCCGATTGACGGTACTATAAAAGATGTAGTTTTTGCATCTTCAGTCAACTATCCTATATTAGCCGTCAACTTAGAAAATTCAATAAATAAACTAAATATGGATGCGAATGCAAATATTAGAGAGGGTCTTGATAATATTGGTGGAACAGGAAATAATGGATATATTTCAGGAATTACACCGCCAACTACATTAAAAGACAGTAATGGTAGTACAATTACAATACAAGCTCCCGTTAATTATGAACCTATTGTTACCACAATCGCTGGCAAAAGTGGCGCCGCCAAACAATTATGTGCTACATCGGTAATTAATACAACCGATGCAAGTTTCGGTTGGATTTCAACCTACGGATATAATTATCCTATATCATTCAATGCAAATGGGAGTGTTGCATCTTCTGTGCCAATTTGTAGCCCGGATGATCTTTATACTATACAAACCGTTATATTAAAACAGTTGAATGATTTTAATAGTGATTACTCTAATTTTATTAAATATAAATATAATAAACAACACGAAGTCGCAGGTGATAAATCTCAGAAACTAACTTATATTGGGTTGGA
>RFVQ01000383.1 GCA_009922495.1 Chitinophagia bacterium | reverse complement strand
ATAACCCACAACTCACAACCCCTACCCAATAACCCACAACCCACAACCGATAACCTACAACCTACAACTCGTTTCAAAGGTTTCGGTTCTTTAGCGATCCATGCAGGACATGTGCAGGATCCGATGTACGCACACCTCACACCGATCTATGCCTCTTCCACCTATGTGTATGATGAGGCAGAACAGGGGAGCAGAAGGTTTTCCGGTAAGGAACCGGGTTATATCTATTCCCGTTGGGGCAATCCCACCATGAGCGAGGCGGAAGCCAAGATTGCTGCAATGGAAACCTATGGAATTGAGGTGGAGGGTAAGCCGATGGAGGCAATGGCAATTTTGCACGCATCCGGAATGGCAGCCATCAGCTCTCTTTTTATTTCCACCTTGAAAAAAGGCGACAAGATCCTGACGCATTATTCTTTGTACAGTGGTACGCAGGATTATATGCGTTCTTTGTTGGATCCGTTGGAGTTGGAACATATAATTGTTGACCTAAGGGATCTTTCTCTCGCTGAGAAATGCCTGAAGGAGGATCCTGCCATCCGCATGATCTATCTTGAAACCCCCGCCAATCCCACCTTGCAGTGTGTGGATTTACAGGCCTTGTCTGATCTGGCAAAGCAATATGGAAAGATCACGGCTTGCGACAATACCTTTGCAACGCCTTATTTGCAGCAGCCTTTCAGGCAAGGAATTGATTTTGTGATCCATTCTACGACCAAGTTTTTGAACGGGCATGGAACGGCGATTGGAGGTGTGTTGGTCGGCAGGGATATCGAGTTCATGAAGACCAGGGCCACGAAGACACATCGGCTCTTGGGAGGCAATAGCAATCCTTTTGATGCTTTCTTGTTGGTCAATGGCATGAAGACCTTAGAAGTGAGGATGCAAAGGCATTGTGAGAATGCCATGCAAGTAGCAAAGTTTTTGAAGGATCATCCTGCCATTGCCAAGGTTAACTACAATGGGTTGCCTGATCATCCTGATCATGCCGTATCGAATAAGCAGATGCGACATGCCGGTGCCATGATGAGTTTTGAGTTGAAAGGGGGATATGCATCAGGGGTAAAGTTCATGAACAAGCTGCAGCTCTGCACCCGAACCGTTTCATTGGGCACCTGTGATACCTTGTTATCGCATCCCGCCTCCATGTCGCACAGCTCTGTGCCTCGTGAAGACAGGTTGGCCTATGGCATCACAGACGGCCTGATCCGCATGA
>RFVQ01000382.1 GCA_009922495.1 Chitinophagia bacterium | reverse complement strand
CAGCGTCTGAAATCAGATCTTGATTTTGCCATGCAATATGTTCCCTGGGTTGCCAACAAAGGTGATATCAACAGGGGTGCAGTAGGACATCTGCTTACGAAGGTGAATCTTGCGTTGGGCAATTTTGATGATGCCATTGCTGCATCGACTGCCGTTATCAACAATGGTACTTTCAAGCTGATGACCAACCGTTTTGGTGCCGATGCAGGCATTGCCTCCAAGAATGTGATCTGGGACCTTCACAGGCGTGCAAACAAGTTTATTTCAGCCAATACTGAGGTGATCTTTTCTGTGATCGACCGTTATGGTGATCCATCAGCCACTGCCGGTGGTGTGAACACCATGCGTCAGGCTTTGCCTTTCTCCTCTTCCGGTATCATTCTTACACCAGACGGTTTGGTGGGCATGACCAATGCGCAAGTTGAGATCGACCACATGAAGAATTATGGTCGTGGTATCGGTCGCTGCCGTGCTACTCCATATGCAACCCGTTATATCTGGGACGATATCAAAGACCTTCGCCACGATACAACCTCCGGCAACTGGATGGAGATGGAGATGCTTACCTACAATAACCAAGCAACTTTGAAAGGTAAGTCGCCTTTCTATGGTGCAAGACTTCAGTTGAGAAAAGCTGATGGCACCTTGTTGGTGAGTGGTGGTGATACCATCAGGACCTGGTTTGCATGGCCTCAGTACAAGCTTTATGTAGAGGATGAGATCCGTTATCCTTGGCAGGGAGGTAACTCCGACTGGTATGCTTTCCGTTTGGCAGAAACCTACCTGCTGAGAGCTGAAGCTTACTGGTGGAAGGGTGATGCAGCTTCTGCTGCAGCAGATGTGAATGCAGTGAGGACCCGCGCGAAGTGCTCTCCTTATACTGCTGCACAGGTTGACATTAGCACCATCCTGGATGAGCGTGCAAGGGAACTCTACTATGAGGAGCCCAGGAAAACTGAGCTGACACGGGTTGCCTTTATTTTTGCCAAGACCGGTAAATCATTCAATGGAAAGACCTATTCTGCAGCGAGCTTCTCTACTGCAAACTTCTGGTACGATCGTTTGATGGCCAGAAACGATTTCTACAAGAGCAATATCAAGAATGTACGTGGCGATGCCTATACCATCAGCCCTTACCATGTATTGTGGCCCGTTCCAAGACCAGCCATTCTCGCGAACAGTTTGGCGGTTATCAATCAGAACCTCGGATATTCCGGTTC
>RFVQ01000381.1 GCA_009922495.1 Chitinophagia bacterium | reverse complement strand
TACAATTCGATTGACTTTGGGGCTCTTGGAAGTAGGATAAGAAAAAGAAGAGGTGATGTACCCTTGCTCTTGCAATTTTTCTGTCCACGCATCCTCCGAGTACACGAATACGGGAAAGTTTGGGTTGCCCCGTATTTGGGACAGTTGACTACTATGTTGGTAAAAAAAAGAATTCAGCTCCTTCAACTTTCCCTGCTGCTCCTGTAGAAGTTCCCCTGCATCCAACAAGCTTTGGAGCAAGGCCGGTGAAGGGGGAGATGCCCCAGCAAAAATGGATTGGGATTTGATCCCTTGTATCAGGTCTTCCGATCCCAGGACTATTCCTCCGGGCGTGGCCAAGCCCTTTCCCAAAGAACCGGAAACCAAGAGTTGAATGCGTTTGTGCTTCCATTGGGAATAGGTGCCGAAAAGGCCATTTCCCAAGACCCCGAAGGCATGGCTATCGTCAATCAGTAGCATTACCTCATGTTTTTCAGCAATAGAAAGGACCCAAGCGAAATCGTGAATTTCTGCCTTGAGCGGATCTACTGCATTACCTAGGATCAGAATCTTTTGGGAAGGCAATTGAGCACTCCGCTCCAGGCAGGAGTGCATCCATTGGGAAAAACTCAAAGAGGAATCTGTTTGAACCCCCAAAGGCAAGATGGCGGGATGGGTATCTGGCGCTGCCCAGCGTTGATCTGCTTTTGGAAAAAAGTAATGGCTGGCTGCTATGCCTGCAAGGTAGCCCGAACTGAAAAGTGCTGCACTTTCTGCATCGGCTTGATTTGAAATAAAATCTTCAAACGCATCGTATATGGAAAGACGCACATTGTTGGTTCGACTGAGTCCATGATGCATCCCCCACTTCTGTACATTGCTTTCCACCATCCGCCTATAGCTTTCCAATCCATCCAATCCCAGGTAAGAGGTCCCATTGAAGAAAAAAAATTCCTTGCCTTCTAGCAGGAGTTTTTTTTCCAGTCGAGCGGATAAGGATAGCGAATTCAAGGGGATTACTTGGCAAAAATCTGTGAGGGATCTTGGAAGGACTTAAATTCCAAAGCATTTCCACAAGGATCCAAAAAAAACATCGTGGCTTGTTCGCCCACCTCGCCCTTGAATCGAATGTAGGGCTCAATGACAAAATCCATGCCGTGAGCTTTGAGCTTATCTGCCAAGGCATGCCATTCTTCCCAGCCTAAAATTGCACCAAAATGGCGGACAGGAACATTTTTTCCATCCACCTC